>JAAZVD010000072.1 GCA_018623785.1 Bacteroidota bacterium
ACCTTTGCCATCCTAAAACCTGAGGCGCAGTTGGAGGCTGAGCGGGATGCCATACGAAGTGCAACGGCTCCTGTTTTCAAGGGAGATGAGAGTGCCGTAGTGTCTGTGCAAGACCAAGCGTCGGTCTTGAGGAAACGCCTTGACAGAAGTCTGTCGCGATACGCTTCCTACCTTGAGAACAGCACTCGCGGACGTGTTGCGGAGGCGGTGCAGGATTCGTTCTCCTACGTGGCCACGCGGGATAGCATCCAAATTCGTTTCACGAATGCTGAATGGCAAGCGCTTCAGGTATCCTACCTTAATCATCAGGGTGCACCGGTTGCACGGCAGCGTCTGACGGTCTCAGAGGTCAGGCTGGACCAAAGCACGCTTCAGACGGTGGAAACGGAAATCATCCGTCTCATGGCTGAGGGCATCGTGAATGTCCCGTTGTCGACCGTTTTTGCTGATAGCATCATTACGCGTGTCGAGGAACGGAATAGGCAGATTCCGCGGTCTGTACACAAGATCCATGATATGCAGAGGGCGGCTTGGAGCATATCCACCGTATTGGCGGATCGTTGGCTGGATCAACCTATTGCCCTGCAGATTGCCGAGAAGATGCTGGGTGCCTTAATCAGGCCCAACCTGTTTTTGGACGAAGAGGCCACTGCTCGTCAGTTGACCATCAATGAGGCGGAAATCGTACCGACGCAAGGCATTGTTCGTGAGAACGAGGTTATCGTTCGAAATGGCGATAGGGTAACAGCGGATATCATGCGGAAGATCGACTCTCTTCGGGGCGAAGTACTGCAGCAGTCCGGTGCAGAAATCCAATGGAAGACCTCTCTGGGGCACTTCCTGGTTACTATTTCGTCCTTGATGATCTTCTTTCTGTACCTCTACCTACTCAGGAGGCCGATCTGGCGAGATAATGCCAAGATCACATTGATCACACTGCTGTTTCTTGGTGTTATTGCGCTGTACGCGATTGCACTGCGCGCGGCACTGATTGATATGTATGTCGTACCTGTCGCGATCGTAGCGGTGCTCTTGACGGTGATCTTCGACTCGCGTGTAGCATTTTTTGGCTCACTGACGCTTGCCCTTATCGGTAGTCATTTACTGAATTACGATTTTTCATTCACCTTTGCCACAGTCTTTGCCAGTACCCTGGGCATTTTCAGCGTCAGGGACATACGTAACCGAAGCCAGTTTTTTATCAGTGCGAGTGTCGTTTTCGCTGGGTACCTGGTCGTTTTGACAGCTAATCTGCTACTCCAGAATATGCCAACCGCCCGATTCACGGATCTGGTCATTTTTGTTGGCATCAACGCGGTATTACTGCTGCTGGCATACCCGGCCCTATGGATTTTTGAACGGGTATTCGATATCACCACCGACCTGACACTACTTGAGCTTTCCGATACCAATCGACCTCTGCTCAAGGAGTTGTCGCTCAGAGCGCCTGGCACGTTCAACCATGTTCTACAGGTAGCCAACCTCGCAGAATCCGCTGCAGCAGCGATCGGTGCGAACGCTCTGCTGGTCAGAGTAGGAGCTCTGTATCATGATATAGGGAAAATGATCAAGCCGGAATACTTTGTTGAGAACCAGCGGGGGGGAATCAATCCACACGATGGTCTAAAGCCCCGAATGAGCGCCCTGATCATTGCCAGTCATGTCAAAGAGGGTATCGAGATTGCAAAGCGTAACAGACTCCCACAGTTGGTAGAAGATTTCATTCCGATGCATCATGGCACAACCCGCATCGAATACTTTTATCAGCGGGCGCTCAAAAAGAGAAAGGAGGAAGATCCAGAGGTTCAGGAGTCCGAGTTTCGATACCCGGGTCCCCGTCCCCAATCCAAGGAGACCTCCATCCTGATGCTGGCCGATGGCGTTGAGGCCGCAAGCAGAGCCCTGGAGAATCCGACTCACAAACGTTTGGCTGGTGTTATAGCAGGTATCGTGGAGGCGCGCAGGGAAGATGGTCAGCTCGACGACACTGATCTCACTTTTGCAGAGCTGAACGCTATCAAAGAAAGCATGCTAAGCTCTCTTACAGGTATCCATCACGTCCGGGTCAAATACCCTGAAGAAGACGCATCTGAGACAGACGTTTCAGGGAATGAGGCTCCGCACACGCTTGAGCGTTGACTCGGATGGAGTCATGGTCATCATGACATGCCGGCGAGCCCGTTCCAGAAAAGGCTTGATTCGGCGATGTGCGCCGGCAGTGTAAATGGTCAGGTCGGATTGTCTGACCAAAGAGCTAAGGTAGGCATTTCCTTCTTCCGTGGAGATAGCCAAGACCTGCCCTGCGAAGCGGGTCTCATGACGTATCACAGACATGACGGGTGCTACTGCATCCGGATACCGTGTTACTAGTCCGAGCGTTTCGTGATCAAGTAAACGGGCTGCGGCAGCAAGGGCATCTTCTCCAAAATCAGTGGCAATGCCGACGACGTCGGCCCTGAGATTCATGGACACGACCTTTTTGACGCTCGGAAAGGGGATCAAGAGCAAATCGGTGTCGCTGTGCTCTGCTATCTCATCCAAAGTGATTGCTCCAACCTCTCTCTGGTAAATCATTTCGAAATGCTGTGCACATGCAATACTCAACTCGCGGAACGATGAGGCTACCATCACCTTGAGAGGTTGCTCATCTGCGTCGAGCAGACTCATTTGCTCTTCAACCAAATAGGAAATTTCATCTTCATCAAGGCCGAGACCAATGACTTCACGTAGTGCGCCTCCCATGATGACAGCGCCTTTCTCCATCCGCGAACTCTTGTCCAACGGCGCGGCTTCGCAGATAACATATCCACTACCTTTGCGGGCAACCACGAGACCTTCGCGCTCCAACTGCTGATACGCCTTACGCACGGTATGGAAAGAGATGCCTAGCTGCTCTGCTAGTTTCCGTGTAGCCGGCAGCTTTTCGCCTACACGGTACACCCCTCCGGCGATCCTGAACCGAAGAGCACTAATCAGTTGATCTGTGACTGATTGACTGGAATGATGTTGAATTTCGATCACTGTATTCGACTCAGTACTTCACAACATGGACGGTTTGGTACAAGCCTGTGTACACTACAATGAGATACGGCTTACCCGATATTTTTAGCATGACGCAGGGCCTCCACCACGCTAAACCATTCCGGCCACACGTCCTGATCCAACCGGATGGATGTTAATCCAAGCGTGATGTCAGCGTGGCCAGCCTTCGTTGTGATAGCAAGGATGCGCTTCCATTCGATGTCCGAAACTGGATGAGCTGCTTCGTGCAACGTACGGACAGCCACACTATCGTCATAGATGTGAATCTCGCAGATCAGCCTTCGTACGTGCAGCCAGGTCCAGCCCGCTGCGCAACAAAGAGCAATGGGGAAACCCAGCGTCAGATAGGGAAGTGCTGCAAATCCCTGTAGCATGGAAAACAAGGCTCCAATCATGACCGGGAGCATGCAAAATCCCAGTGGGCGGACCAGTGCTGTACCGGCCACGGCCGCTTTGGAACGACCACCTGGATGGTGGATGCTGAAATAGACCTGTCTTCCTTGGGCTAGCACCATGAAACCGGCCCCGGCTTATCGTACTGGTCGGGTACCAAAAGCTCTTACCAGGGGTACATCCGTAACGGTTTTTAGGCCTGGTTGTGCGTCGAATACCTGAGGAATACCATTGATAAGGGTCGCAACGGTCGCTGTGTCACCAAAAATACCACCACGTACAACAAGATCCATTGGCGGGTCTCCATCGACCAAGACTGCGTCGCGGGGATTTTCAGCACCCACAAACATCTTCAGGTCGAGAGTCAGCAGCAGCTCATCTCCATCGTAGCCGTAGGCATGATGATGGATACCGGCAACGGAGCCCTCTTTAACCGTCAGGAAAGGTGTTATGACCTCTTTGGTCGAAATTACCGGGTCCAGTTGCTCATCAATTCGCGTGATGTTCCAGCCAAGTCCTGCCGCTACCATGCGGATGGATTCTACCAAGCCGATATGGCCGAACATACCCGTGGCCTTTTTGTCAGCAAACTCAGCCTCGGTAATACCAGCCCCAACCTTTTGCTGTAGTGGTAGTCGACGCAGACCGGCATCAACCTCCCGATTGACTACGATGGACCTGACATCATTACAGACTCCCGTAGCCATCAGTGCAAGTGCATCCATTGCATAGCCAGGATTGACACCCGTGCCCAGGATGGATACCCCGTTTTCTTTGGCAACACGATCCAATTCCTCCGCAATTTCCGGATGTCTGTCGTACGGCCAGGAGAGCTCCTCGGTTGACGAGACAACGTTGGCTCCGTAGCGTGCGCACAGGACCAGCTGATCGTACATCCGGGCCAAGAAGGAGGACGTAGTGTGCACAACCACATCGGGCTTGGTTTCGGACAGGACTGTTTCGGCACTGGCCGAAACGATGACTCCGGTCGGTTGGCCAAGGCCCATGATATCCGCTACATCCTTGCCGACCTTTTCCGGGTCGATGTCGATGACACCGACCAGGTTCAGGTGGCCTGGTTTGGACAGGATGGTTTTAAGGCAGGATTGCCCGATTGGGCCAATACCAAACTGAACAACGTTGAAAGTGCGCGACATGGGGTTGGCAATGTTGGTATGTCACCGCAGAATGAGCTGCAGATGAGGGTTGGATTAAAGCGGCAGATCGTTCGGGTCTTCCCGGTGAAACGGGTATCCGAAGTGATGCGGTGGGTTGAAGTTTTCCTTGATAGAGCGCGCCGAAATCCAGCGGACCAAGTTGAGGTAGGAACCGGCTTTGTCGTTCGTTCCCGAAGCCCGGGCACCGCCGAATGGCTGCTGACCCACAACGGCTCCCGTAGGCTTGTCATTGAGGTAGAAGTTGCCGGCGGAGTCAACGAGTCGAGCGGACGTTTTGGCAAGCACACCGCGGTCTTGGGCAAACAGGGCACCCGTAAGCGCAAATGGGGACGTGCTGTTCAGCAGGTCAACCGTTTCGTCAAAATCCGCGTCGTCATAAACGAATATGGTGACTACCGGTCCAAAGATCTCTTCGCACATCGTACGGTATTTCGGATTCGATGTCAGAAGGACGGTGGGCTCGACGAAGTACCCGACCTCGTCTGAGTAATTGCCACCAGCAATGACTTCGATATCGGATGACTGCTTTGCCTCCGCAATGTAGGACGTGATGGAATCGTAGGCTTTCCTGTCGATAACGGCATTCACGAAGTGGGTGAAATCTTCGACGGGGCCCATGGTCATCTCATCAAGCTGGCTAAGCATGCTTTCCTTGATGACGGGCCACAGGGACTTGGGCAGGTAGACGCGTGAAGCAGCGGAGCATTTCTGCCCCTGGTACTCGAAACCACCGCGGACGATAGCGGTGGCTACAGCCATGGCATCGGCACTCGGATGTGCCAGGATATAATCCTTGCCGCCCGTTTCACCAACCACACGCGGGTATGCGCGGTAGGTATCCATGTTGTTACCAATCGTACGCCACATGTAATTGAACGTACCGGTAGAGCCCGTGAAGTGGAGGCCGGCAAAGTGCTCTGATGCGAAGACCGGGTCGCCGACTTCTGCACCATGACCGGGGACCATGTTGATGACACCGGCGGGCAGCCCTGCCTCCTCGAACATCTTGTAAAGATAGTAGGCGCTCAGCAGCTGCGTAGAGGCTGGCTTCCAAAGAACCGTATTACCCATCATGGCTGGTGCAGTGGGCAGGTTACCGGCAATGGACGTGAAGTTGAAGGGAGTGACGGCAAACACGAAGCCTTCCAGGGCACGGTACTGCACCCGGTTCCAGACGCCGGGAGAAGAAATCGGCTGATCCTTGTAGATGTTCTCCATAAACCGGGCGTTGAACCGGAAGAAGTCGATCAACTCACAGGCGGAATCGATCTCGGCTTGGTACGGGTTCTTGCTCTGACCCAGCATGGTGGCCGCGTTTATCCTGTCGCGCCATGGGCCTGCGAGCAGTTCGGCCGCTTTAAGGAAGACGGCGGCCCGATCGCTCCAGTCCATATTCATCCACTCCGTTCTCGCATCGACTGCAGATGCAATAGCTTTCTGGATATCTCCGCTGCGGCATTGGTGAGCTTTACCTAGAACTCGCGCATGCTCATGAGGGGCAACCACATCGATGATGTTTCCCGAGCGATACTCCTCACCGCCGATGAAGGCCGGGATGTCGATGGCCTCCCCACGCATGCGCTGCATTTCCCGGCGAAGCGAAGCACGCTCGGGCGAGCCGGGTGCGTAGGAGCGGACCGGTTCGTTTACAGGATCGGGCGTATGGGAGAACATGTTGTTCATGACAAAAAGCCGGCTTTGTGATAGCAATAGTATGTGGCAAAATGGCCTTTGCGGCCAGAAATATCAAGGTACGTTCCGTGTCAGAGGTCCAGAAATCGTTCGCCAAAAGTTCGCGCCGATCCATCACATACTAGGCACACAAGAGAGTCTGTCGGAGGCACGTTTTTCCGACGACCGGAAAAAATATTCGTTGTTCAACGCAAAAGCCTACGAGGTGTTGGAGGTGCTCGTAGGCCTTTTCCAGGCGTCGATACGGCCATTTTGTGCCGTGAAGCCCTGATGCTGAGATAAAAGTAGCCCGAGTTGGTTCAGCGTGCTTGTGTCGGCACGGTCTTGGCCGATACCGATCCTGAACAAACTCTGACCAGTCTACGGAAAGCAGGACATCACTATGTTTTTCAAGCCCGATCAAAACAACGTTTCCGACGCCCGCGAGGCAGTTAAGAAGCAATTGCTCCGCTCCCTCATTCAGCAGGTTGTGGATGAGCTTGGCAGTGCCAACAATGCAGAGCTAGACACAGATGTAGCAGCCGTTCTAAAAGAAGATGGTTTCAAAGACAGCATTGATTCACTTCGTGCTGCCGTAACCGAGGGTGTTCACCGGTGTCTGTATGATGGGCTGGTTGCAGATGTGGTCTCGCAACTTGACCTCTCTGAGGAAAGCCCGGACAAGTATGTGGAAGCAGTACTTGAACAGGCGGACTTCAGTACGCTCCGGGAGGCTATTCGCACCAAGGCGTTGAACCGAGTAGGCTCAGATGTTATGCCCGCCATTGTTGACGAGGAAACCGCTGCCGTGGAATCCTACGAAGTCACCGAAGAGGAGGCCGTGGATCTTGTTGACGCCGCGCTCGAAGGTATGGATGCCGGCGCTCTGCGCCGCCAGGTCAAGGGTATGATTGATGCGCGTCTGCGCTCGGACATTGTGCCGACGGTTATCGATGAGGAGTCCGCCGCTGTAGCGTCCTACGAGGCCACAGATGCCGAGGATCTTGTTGACGCCGCGCTCGAAGGTATGGATGCCGGCGCGCTTCGCCGCCAGGTCAAGGGTATGATTGATGCGCGTCTGCGCTCGGACATTGTGCCGACGGTTATCGATGAGGAGTCCGCC
>JAAZVD010000073.1 GCA_018623785.1 Bacteroidota bacterium
ATCGAGACGGGTGCGCAGGAATTCGGCTTCGCGGGTCGAGTCGGCGAGGGGGGCCACGAAAAGAATGTTCTTTTGCTTTTGGATGGCCTCAATAATCCGATTGGACGTGAGCGTCATTCGCTGCAGATTGAAAGCGCGCTCGGGTGCCGGCAATGTGCCCAAGTAGGGCGCCACATTTCCCCGGATAGCATCCCCCAAGGCCCCGTTCCAACTGCTGGAGTCGGTCACTACTACAACATCGCCTTCACGACCCACGGCGGCGGGGCGATATTCGAGCGTTTCGCACGCGGCTGTGAACAACATTATCAGCAGCAATGCGAGAGGTATGACGGGATTTATCGTGGCCATGGTCCAGAACGTGATGGTCAAAGGTGCCCGGAGCGGGATGAGAAGACCCACCGTTCAACATGCCTTCTTCGCCCAGGTTCACCGCCACACCCTGTGGCAGCGTTCTGATTGCTCAGGATAGCGTTCCCGATTTCAGATCCCGCACGAACGATTCTACCTCGGCAAGCCGCTGGGATCGGGAAAGATCAGGGTTGTCCCAGCAGGCAGACACCAGATTGACAAGGGCGGACCCTACGATGGCGCCATCGGTTTCGGCGGCCATGGAACGAACATCCTCCGCAGAACGAATACCGAATCCGACCATCAGGGCATTGCGAACGATGGAGGGTCGAATCCGGCGCAGGTAGTCCACAATCGGCTGCGTATCGCCTTTGTCGGTTCCGGTTACCCCGGTAACGGAAACGGCGTATACAAAACCGGACGACAGGGCATCGATGCGTTCGGCCCGCTCCGGCGGCGTCGTGGGCGATACGAGGCAGATCGTATCCACCCCGTTTTCAGTAGCCGCCCGGAAAAATGGAGAGTCCGGAGCTGGCAGGACGTCCGGTAGAATGACACCCTGAACGCCTGAAGAACGGGCATCCTTGAAGAACTTATCGATGCCGTAGCGCATGATCGGGTTGCCGTATCCCATCAGGACCAACGGGGTGTCGGATCCTGCGGCAAACTCCGCCGCAAACCGCAAGGTGTCTTTCATGGTTACACCGGCGGCCAGCGCCCGTTCGCTCGAGCGCTGGATCGGAATTCCCTCAGCAAGCGGGTCGGAGAAAGGCATACCGAGTTCAATAAAGTCGGCGCCGCCTGCGTCTATGGCCTTTAGCAGATCAGGTGTGGCAGTCAGATCCGGGAAGCCGCTCGTAATGAACATGCCCAGTGCTTTGTGCCCCGCCTGGCGTACCTGCTCGATACGTGCTTTCAAGCTGCTCATGACAAGGCCTCAGCAATGGTCTGCATATCCTTGTCACCTCGGCCGGAGCAATTCAGTACGATCAGGTCTTGCGGGGCTGTTTCTTTTGCAATGCGAGCCAGTCCGGCGACAGCATGGGCCGTTTCCAGCGCGGGGATGATGCCTTCCGTCTCAGACAGGAGTTGTACTCCCTCCATGGCTTCATCATCCGTTGCCGACAGGTACTCGACGCGTCCGGATTGTTTAAGCCAGGCATGCTCGGGGCCAACCCCGGGATAGTCCAGCCCGGCAGAAATCGAGTGGGCCAGACTGACCTGACCCTCCTCATCTTGGAGTAGGTAACTCAAAGCCCCATGCAGGATACCCGGCTCGCCGAGTGTCAGCGTGGCTGCATGCCGGCCGTCCAGCCCTTCGCCCGAGGCCTCCACGCCAATACAGCGTACTGCTTCGTTCTTTAGAAATGGATGGAACATGCCGATGGCATTCGAACCGCCGCCTACACATGCAACAAGCATGTCAGGGTCCGTTCGCCCTTCCTTTTCCTTGAGTGCCGTCTGGACTTCCTTGCCGATGACGGTATGAAAGTCCCGCACCATGGCAGGATAGGGGTGTGGACCGACGACGGACCCGATAATGTAAAACGTGTCCCGAACGTTGGTTACCCAGTCCCTGATGGCCTCGTTCGTAGCATCCTTCAGCGTCTGTGAGCCGCTTACCGCCGGGCGTACTTCGGCACCAAGCAACCGCATGCGGTGGACATTCAATTGCTGACGCTCGATATCCTCGGCGCCCATGTACACGATACATTCCATACCGAACCGAGCACATACGGTAGCGGTGGCTACACCGTGCTGCCCGGCACCTGTTTCGGCAATGATGCGCGTTTTACCCATCCGGCGGGCCAGCAGGATCTGCCCTATGGCATTATTGATCTTGTGGGCGCCGGTATGACAGAGATCCTCACGTTTCAGGTAGATGCGTCCACCGCCCAATCGCTCGGTCAATCGCTCGGCGAATGTCAGGGCCGTTGGGCGTCCTACGTAGTCCCGAAGGAGGCCGTGATAGCACGCCTGAAAGGCCGGATCTTGTTTGGCGGTCTCGAATGCTTCTGTCAACTCTTCGAGAGCAGGCACGAGAATTTCGGGCACGAACGCGCCGCCGAATTGACCGAAGTAGCCCCGCTTGTCGGGCAGCGACACCGTGGAAGTAAGTTCAGACATACCTGTAAGCGATGGCTTAGGGTAGAAATTATGGATTGCCGCTCAGGAGCCGTCAGTCAGCGGTTGGCCACCCGGCCACGGACCGCTTCCACAAACTGATCAATGGCTTCGAAGTCCTTCTGTCCGGGCTTCTCCTCAACGCCACTAGCTACGTCCACCCCCCAGGGTTCAAGTCGTTCCAGCGCTTTGTCGATATTGTTCGGGGAGAGACCACCGGCCAGCAGCCAAGGCCGGGGAAACTCCACGCCTTCCAAAATGCTCCAGTCAAATGGCACACCCGTCCCGCCGGCTGCGGACGATGATCCCGTATCGATCAGAAAGTGATCTACTACGTCCGCATAGGCGGCAACAGCCAACTCAATTTCAGAAGCCGAAGTCCCCGGGAAAACCCGGAGGGCTTTGATGACGGGTTTCTCTATGAGTGAGCAATATGCGGGCGATTCGGACCCGTGCAGCTGAACGTAGTCGAACCCCGTAGCTGCCACGGTGGCGTTGATATCATCCGCATCAGCATCCACGAAGACACCCACGGATTCGGCACCGTGGATCCATGCAATGATATCCCGGGCCAAACCAGCGTCTGCATATCGTGCACTGGCCTCATACTGGATGAAGCCCAGAAGGTCGGCTCCGGCGCCGGATGCATATCGAGCGTCGGCCAGGTTGGTAATTCCGCAGATTTTGATTCGGGTCATGTCAGTTGCTCCAGCACACGGGCAAGGGCTGTTCCTGGGTCCTTCGCCCTCATGAATGATTCGCCCACGAGTGCAGCGTCAATCCCGGCATCGTGTACCAGTCGGAAGTCTTCCACGTCGTGAAGGCCACTTTCAGCAACCCTCACGTGGGACGCAGGAAGGTGTGACAGGACATCGATGGCTGCTCTGAGATCTACCTCAAACGTGCGCAGGTCCCGGCTGTTCACACCGACGATCTGCACCTGATCCAGGTCTACCTTGTCCAGCTCACGTGGGTCGTAGATCTCCACGAGGCACTCGAGATCCAGCTCCGATGCAGCATGATGCAGTTCAGCCAATTGCCCTTCGTCCAGGCACGCGGCAATCAGCAAAATGGCATCAGCACCCCATGCCCGCGCCTCAAACACCTGGTAGGGGTCCAGGATGAAGTCCTTTCGCAAGAGGGGTAGATCGACTTCTCGGCGCACGGCCTGCAAGAAGGCGGGACTACCCTGGAAATGCGTTGGTTCGGTCAGTACGGACAATGCATGTGCGCCGCCCTGCATGTAGGACGACGCAATGGCAGGCGGATCGAAGTCAGCTCGGATGAGCCCTTTCGAGGGTGATGCCTTTTTGATCTCGGCAATGATGGACAAGCCATCGGCCTTGAGAGCAGTAAAGAGAGAGTATGTCTCCCGCTCGAATCCGGCGGCGTCTCTCAATGCGGACAGCGGCGTTGTGTGCCTGCGCTCGTTGATGAGCTGCCATGTGTCCTCGACAATGGTGCCAAGGATGGTGTTCCGGATATGAACAGGAATACGCGTCATGCCCTGGGGGCGTCTTGGCTGACCCGGATAAGCAACTCCAGCTTCTCCATGGCTCGTCCGGAATCGATACTCTCTGCCGCCATCCGGAGGCCCTCTTCCGGGGCATCTACGACGCCCGCTGCCATGAGGCCGAAGGCGCTGTTGAGCAGCACGACGTCCCTTGGTGCTCCCGGCTGTCCCTCAAGAACGCTGCGCAGTATGCGAGCATTTTCAGGGGCATCTCCACCGCGGATGGCTTCGTGATCCGCCCGGATCAGTCCGAATTGCTCTGGGCTGATGATCTCATCCCGAATGCTGCGGTCAGCGGGATCGAAACGGAATACGCGTGTCTGGGATGAGACCGATATTTCGTCCATTCCGTCTTCGGCATGCACGCAAATAATGGACTCCGAGCCCAGACGTTGCAGGATGCGGATCATGAGTTCAGACATGTGCCATGAAAAGGCACCCACCAATTGCCGCTTTACGCGTGCCGGATTACACATCGGGCCCAGGATATTGAATGCTGTCCGAACCCCCAGCGCCTTACGAACCGGAGCCACATGCCGCATAGCCGGATGAAAAAACGGGGCGAAAAGGAAGGATATCCCGGCTTGGTTCAAGCAGAACTCAACACCTTCCTTACCCAGCTCGGTGGTTACCCCTAGGGACTCAAGCACATCCGACGAACCGCACTTCGAAGACACAGACCGGTTGCCATGTTTGGCTACCGGAACGCCGGCTCCGGCACAGACGAAGGCTGAAGTGGTCGAGATATTGAACGATCCGCTCCGATCCCCTCCTGTTCCAACAATGTCGATTGCACCCTCAGGGGCTTCCACCTTAACGGCAAACTCCCGCATCGTGGCCGTCATGCCTGCAAGCTCCTCTGGTGTCTCGCCGCGTGATCGTATACCCATGAGGAACGCTGCAATCTGCTCCGGAGCTGCTTGACCGGAGAGCATGGACGTCATGGCGTGGGAGGTGTCTTCCCGGCTGAGTGGTTGGTGCTCAGCCAGTTTGGTCAAGATTGCCTTCATGGAATCAGGGAGAGGAGACGGATGCTTTGCGGGATGCGGCAACGCGATCCATCCAGTTGGCAATCATGGTCGGCCCTTCGTCGGTCAACAGGCTTTCCGGATGGAACTGAATGCCTTCGACGAGGCCGTTTTGGTGCCGAAGGCCCATGATCGTCCCATCTTCGCTTCGAGCACTCACGTGCAGGCACTCCGGCAGGGAGTCAGGGTCGACAACCAACGAGTGGTACCGAGTAGCTGTACAGGGATCAGAAACGCCTCTGAATACACCGTTACCATCGTGATGCACAGCACTGGTCTTGCCGTGCATCAGACGCGGTGCATAGGTAACTGTCCCACCGAAAACCTCTCCAATGGCCTGATGCCCCAGGCAAACACCCAGAATTGGCTTGGATGCACCCAGGGATCGGATGACATCGCAGGTAATCCCTGCATCTGCGGGCCGTCCGGGACCGGGTGAGATCAAGATCCCATCCGGATCCGCCGCCCGAATATCCGCAAGGTCCCATTCATCATTGCGGACAACACGCAGGTCATCCGTGCCCCGGGCCACAAGATGGACCAGGTTCCACGTAAAACTGTCGTAGTTGTCGATGATCAGAATCATGGCGTCCGGGCAGAATGACCGGGCTTCGTAATCGGGGGCTCAGTACGTTGTTATCAAACCAACTGCATCTCGGACGCGTTCCATCCAGGCATGAGCCTGCGCACGGCCTTTGCGGCCTCCTTCCCGAAGCACATCCTGCACATACGATGGGTTCTGTGCC
Source organism: Bacteroidota bacterium (assembly GCA_018623785.1). Taxonomy (GTDB): domain Bacteria; phylum Bacteroidota; class Rhodothermia; order Rhodothermales; family UBA10348; genus JAAZVD01. The sequence goes on from JAAZVD010000073.1 coordinate 5,760, forward strand.
AGCTCATGACGCTTTTCGCGGGCGCCTGCGAAATAGTCCGTGATCAGAGACAAGAGTTCTTTTTTGGCATGCCCATATCCGTATCCTCCGGAGCGGTAGGCAGCGGCAACCTCTTCGCGCTTGGAGTCGTCGGCAAAAAGCCGAATCAGAGCAAATACGTTGCAGGTATCTGGATTCTTCGGTTCCTCCAGGGGAGTAGAATCCGTAATGATGCTCATGACCTTTTTTTTGAGGTCCTTGCCCTCATCAAAAATGCCGATCGTGTTGCCATAGCTTTTTGACATCTTTCGACCGTCCACCCCCGGGACGACAGCCACGTCGTCGAGGATATAGGGTTCGGGAACCGGCAAGACAGGCGTACCGTCGCCGAACCGGTCGTTGAAGCGAATGGCCAGGTCCCGGCAGATTTCCAGATTTTGTTTCTGGTCCGCTCCGACGGGCACGCGCGTTCCTCCGTAAATCAGGATGTCTGCGGCCTGAAGCACAGGGTAATTGAAGAGTCCTGCATTGGCCGAGAGTCCCTGAGCCACCTTGTCCTTGTACGAGACTCCCTTTTCCAATTGGGAGACCGGTGTCATGGTGTAAAAGATCCAGGCCAGTTCGTTGACGGCGGGTACGTCGGATTGCAGGAACAGGTTGGATTTCTCTGGATCGAAGCCCAGTGCCAGATAGTCCAGGGCTACATCAACCGAGTATCGGCGCAGCGCTTCGGCATCATGGAGCGTCGTAAGCGCGTGGTAATTGACGATAAAGAAATAGGACTCGTATGCTTCGTGCAGCGCAATGTGCTGCCGGATGGCGCCGAAGTAATTACCTAGATGCAGCGTCCCGGATGGCTGGATGCCGGAAACAACGATTGGCGAAAAGGAGGCGTTGGGATCGGAGGGGGGAGCGCTCATCAAGCCAGTATTCGTCATAGACCCCGGACGGCGTTCATCCGGGTCTTCTGATTGGTATCCACGTTCAAGAGAATGGCCCGTGAGCGCATTTGATGCTCCACAGATTCCTGTGCTTCGAGAGCCGTTCTGAGTTCCTGCTCCTTGCTTTCGATGGCTCCCGACAGCGCATTGCCGAGGCGGAAGTCTGCGGTATCAAGGTCGGTACCCGAGTAGGCCACGCCGCCGCAAGAAAACACGATCTCGCACATCTTGCCGATATCCATCCGCAAGGTCCGCAAAGAGGCATCAATCCGTTGACCAAGATCAGCGTTCGCCGTGTTTTCGGCGGCGGCCATGTACAGGTGCATAAGCTCCGTCATGGTCTGGATCATGGGGTTGATCCGTTCGATGGTCTCTGCCCGATCGATGGTACGGCCGGCCCAGCCTTTCTGTAGAATCAGTTCCTTGATGCCCATGGCAGTGAGTCGGCTTCTCGCCGGGAATTCGTAGGGGTCAGTAGGGGGAGGGGGCAAGATACCATTCAACACGTGTCTTGCGCTTGAACATTGGGTTTAAAAGGTGCCGTGATTTGCCGTATTGCACAGGGGGGCTGAGTCACTCGCGGCCGACCGCAACCATTCACAGGAGGTCGGAAGCTGCTACATTCATGGCCGTTCGAAGGGCGCGTGCTTTGTTCAGGGTTTCCTCAAATTCGCTCTCCGGCACACTGTCAGCCACGATACCGGCGCCTGCCTGCAGGTAGAC
>JAAZVD010000074.1 GCA_018623785.1 Bacteroidota bacterium
AAACCATGAACCTGCTACCTGAAGCATGACATCCAGATCATCCCGTATGCGAAGTCGTGAACCTAGGAGGCCATTATACAGGAGTTCATCCCGGTCGTCGGGATTGACCTCCGGCGTGTCGTGTCGCAAGATGTTTGCCGACCCATCAATCTGAATGTCCCATCGTTTCATAATGGTGCCTTGCATCGAGGCCTGCAACCCGAAAAAGCCCCGCTCATTATCCGCTTGACGCAACAGGTTACGTTTTTGCGCCGCTTGCGCAGGCGGCAGCTCCTCCGCATTGGTCAGACGACGGCGCTCAACGTCAGCCCCGGCAGAGGCTGCGATCCGAGCCCGGAGGCGATTCCCTTCAAATCGTGAGGCCACACGAGCCTCGACGGTTCGGCGACCAAAATCAGAGTCAAAAAACAATGCCTCAGCAGGTGCCCGCAAGGTCTGTACCTTCCGGGAATTGGTCGAGATGTCCACCGATCCCGTAAGCCAGAGAAGGTTGGTCAAGCGGGTCTCAATATCCACGCCGACAAGCAGCGTGTCCGACTGCGTGGATTCTACTGTTTCCGCCTTCCGACCGATGGCATCTTCGCGATTGAGAAAGGAGGCAGCCTGGTAGGCATCCCGACGTACACTGGCACCGGAGAGACGGGTTTGAAGCCGCGTATTTCCAAAAAGTCGCTCGCTCTCCAGCAGGGATCGTACTACACGACCTGTCCTAGGACTCATACGCTGCACCTGCGCTACGCCTTCCATGCGCGTAACATATCCCCCGAGATCGGTTTTGGGGAGCCCGAAACGCATACCGGCAGCCAAGCCAGCATCGGTCCGAACCGGTGCCTCAGCGGCGGTCATCCCGAATCCTGGACGTGCATCCACGGCCAGACCCAACGCAGGCTCCAGCCAGAGCCGCCCGTAGGTCTCGAACCGAAAACCAGCCCACAGATCTTGGCGAAACACACGACTCAGACTGTACCAATCCGCGCCGCCGAACAGAACGGGACCGCCGGGCCCGGTACCTTTTTGGGATGAAGCTGAGAAGCGGGTCCTGTTCTCATCCCTGAAGCTGAGACCATCGTTGAAAAGCAAGAAGGCATCGGAGCGAAAGCGATTCTCCAGATCCAACTGCCATGAACCCATCGTCATGGAGGAGCGGACGCCTGTGCTCCATCGATACCGATTAACGTCGCGCTCAAACCCGGACTGCAATTGCAGACGCGCAGGGTCCTGTGCCACCTGTGCTCGAACTGCGTCCAGAGGAATGAACCCGACCAGACCTGCAAGCACCAGAATGACCCATGACTTGCCATGCTCAAAGCTGGTGGCATACGCAAAGAACTTGCGTCCAGGAGGCATCGCGTGCACGCTCATCCCGGCGGCCATCGAAGTTGGCGACCACCCATGAGATGAAGATGCAGGTGCGGCACGGTCTGCTGACCGTGCCGCCCGCAGTTGAACACGGTCCGGTATCCTTCGCCCAATCCCTCCTGGGCAGCAATCCGTGTGGCACACACAATGAGGTGGCCAACCAGCCTCGTGTCCTCCTTGGTCAGATCGTCCAACGAAGGGATAGGCTTGCGGGGCACAACCAGAATGTGCACAGGCGCTTGTGGTTGGATATCCCTGAAGGCGATACACTCGTCGTCTTCATAGACCATGTCGGAGGGAATCTCCCTATCTGCAATCTTCTGGAAAAGTGTCTTCTCGGGCATTATGACAATGGGTAAAAAGGACTATCCAAACCGAAGGGGAAAGCAATGACTCTGTCTTCTCTGACGGGGAATATAGGTGATGCAGCGCTCCGTCGTGATGCGTCATCGTGGCTCCCTGCCCTACCGCCCTTGCGGGGTATTCATTCGTACCGGGAGCTACAAAGATCTTGAAACAGATGACGCTCTGGCGGCACACAAAGCGGCAAGGTGGGGTACACAAGCCCTCCGAAGACTCTCTCAAAGCACCACGTTATGCCCACGGTCCACATCACCCGGAAAACCCATTTCAACGCGGCGCACCGACTGCACAACCCCCAGAAAAGTGACGCCTGGAACGAAGCCGCGTACGGTAAATGCAACTATCCGAACTGGCATGGACACAATTATGACCTGGAGGTGACCATCGCCGGCGAACCTGACCCCGAAACCGGATATGTCATGGACCTGGGTCGTCTGAAAGAGATCATCCATGAGGCCATCATTGAGCCGTGCGACCACCGCAATCTGAACCTGGATGTGGACTTTCTGGAAGGAATCATCCCATCGGCTGAGAACCTGGTCGTGGCCTTCTGGCGCCAGTTGGAGCCCCGGATAACGGATGCTCGCCTGGTGTCGGTACGACTGTGGGAAACCGAACGCAATGTGGCGGAATACCGTGGTCAGTGAGTCCATTCAGATCCGCTCAACCCGTTACGCCGTATGAAACCAGAGCGCTTGTTCAGCGAATCGCATACCTACGACGTCACTACCGTCGAGCGTATTGCACGTAACGTCTCCTCGACGTTGGCTGCCCTTGGCGAAGACCCTTCGCGGGAGGGACTGCTGAAAACGCCCGAGCGCGTAGCCAAGGCCCAGCTTTTCTTGACGCAGGGCTATGGTCAGGATGCCGTCCAAATACTTCGCAGTGCCGTCTTCGAAGAAAGCTACGACGAGATGATCCTAGTCAAGGACATCGAACTCTACAGCATGTGCGAGCACCACATGGTACCGTTTTTTGGCAAAGCCCACGTAGCCTATATCCCCGACGGGCACATTGTCGGGCTGTCCAAGATCCCCCGCGTGGTGGACGTCTACGCGCGGCGGCTCCAGGTTCAGGAGCGATTGACCATGCAGATTCGCACTGCCATCGAGGAGGCGCTCCGTCCGCAGGGAGTCGCTGTCGTCATCGAGGCCACCCACCTGTGCATGGTCATGCGCGGGGTGCAAAAGCAGCGTTCTGTAACCACCACCAGCTCGATGTCGGGGCCATTTTTGAACAACACCCACACCCGGGCGGAATTCATGCGCCTGATCAGCACGAGCGACTGATTGGCACCCTCTGCGGCCTGCTCCGAAGCCGAAGGACCTCAGTTCATACTGGGGTGATCGGGGAAATTGGCCAGGATGGCAAAGGCCCCACCCATGGACCGCAATGTCTGACCCCAAACAGCCGTCTCGGCTGTGTCAAACACGGTATCGGGCGTAGCCTCGGCCAGCACCCATCCCCTGCTGCCCACCTCCTGAGCCAACTGACCGGGAGACCAACCCGCATAGCCCAGGAAAAACCGGATGTCGTCCATATCCAGGACGCCCGATTGGACACCCGCTATCACGGCCTCAAAATCCCCTCCCCAATACACGTCGGTACGAACTTCAACGCCGCCGGGAATGTGCTCGGGAACCCGGTGAAGAAAATGAAGCGTCTCAGGCTGAACAGGGCCGCCCCAACCGATTTCCTCGTCAAGGGCGGGTAACTCCTCGATGACCTGTCGCATGACCACGTCAAGGGATCGATTGAGGATCAGTCCGAAACTCCCTGCATCCGTGTGATCGCACAAAAGAACCACGGCCCGGTGAAAATGGGGATCCCACTGCATGGGGGGTGCAACTAGCAAAGCCCCGGCTTTGAGTGATATCTGATCCTTGATCACGGGGAGTACCTCATCAGGATGGTGTGGTTGGCCTCGGGTGTTCGAATTCCTTTACCAGCGCTTTCCGGGCGCCAACCCACCAGTCCGGCCCCCGAGTAATGGAACTAATGGTAACGTCTGCAAAGTGTGGAATCAATGCTATCAACTCATCCGAAATCAGATGCCACTCTTCATCCACCACCATCTGCGCAATGTCGTCAGCCTTGGTGGCTGTCCAGCGCCATTTATGCCGCAGGGCTTCGGCCTTCTTCCAGTAATTACGGTCATCCCATGCGCGAGCGCTTTGTTCAATGGTCTCACCGATCCCTCGCAGACTGAACACCAGGAAGGCAACCATGTCTGCCCACTCGTCATCGAGGGTATGACGTTCGGCCAGCAGTCGAATGACTTCGGCGCATGATCGGCGGTGCATGTTTCGGCGTTTGGCCGGCGTATCGCCGGTCTGTACGATGCGACCCATGGTAGATTCGAACCGGGAGGTGAAGGAGGTGAGTGAGATGAACAGGGGGACCCTCAGGGGACCAAGCCCAACATACGCCGCTGGCCGCGCTCCCGCCCAATCATGACAGGCGGAGCCGATCCGCCGGGGAACCCTGTAATGAATTCCTGCCTGCTAAGAAGGGAACTGCGAAGCCTGTCATTTCGACCTATCTTGCCGGTCGTACCCATGTCTTCTCGTAGTGCCACATGGACCTGTCCGGAAACATCATTTGGATTACAGGTGCCTCTTCTGGTATCGGTCGTGCTCTGGCCATGGAATGCGCCAGGCAGGGTGCGACGCTCATGCTTACAGCCCGGCGGGTGGAGGCCCTTGAGGCCACCCGGTCTGCCTGTGAACGATCCGAAGACCATCGGTGCATGATACACGATGTGACGGCCCATGAGACCCACGCGGCCGTATTCAACAGCATCCTGGACACGTGGGGGCGGCTCGATATGGTCATACTCAATGCCGGCATTGGACAACGAGGAAGCGTGCAGGAGACGGACCCCGAGGTCGAGCGCCGGATCATGGAGATCAACTATTTCGGATGCACGGAAGTAGTGCATACCGTGCTTCCGCATTTTTTGGAGCGCAACGATGGGTATTTCGTGGTAACCTCGAGCGTCATGGGTACGCTCTCCACACCACGCAGAGCCACCTATGCAGCCTCGAAGCATGCCTTGCACGGCTTTTTCGAAGGACTTCGGGCTGAATTGTATCAAACCCGTATCGGCCTAACCCTCTTATGCGCTGGGTATATTAGGACGGACATCAGTTTTCATTCTGTGAGAGGGGATGGTGAGGGGTACGGTGCCATGGATGATCAGCACTGCACGGCCATGCCGGCCAGCACGTTTGCACGTCGTGCTGTCAAGGCCATCAGCCTGCGAAAACCCATGGTCTTCATCGGCGGACCGGAGCGCTTTGCCCCTCTCCTGCAGCGGCTTTCTCCGGGACTTGTTCGCTGGCTGCTTCCCAGAATGGTAACCCGGGATTGAGCCCACGCTGGCGGAACCGTATCTATCCCGCCATCCGAAAGATCTCCTTCTATCCGGGCGTGGTGCTACGGCACGACACCATTGACCGTGCAACGATCCGGAAAAGGACCCGTAGGCTTATAGAGAACCGTTACTCATGCGAGTGAAACCCGAGGACACCGGTTCCTTCTACTCGGCCATTGATTCGATTACCGTTCGAGTGCCCATTACCTGCCGCCGTACCTATGAAACCTACCAGAGTCTTCCTGCTTTGCACGACTGCCCTTCTGTTCTGGGTCAGCAGCCTGCACGCGCAGGATATCAATCGCTCCTTTGATGCATCCCCTGGCAGCACGCTTATCCTCACGCTCAAGACCGGAGGCGATGTCCTTATCCGGGGATGGGAGCGCGATCGCGTAGAGGCTTCCGTAGTTATCCGGGGCCGGGATGCCAGCGATGTGGTCATGGATTTTGACCAGTCCTCGAAAACGATCGAGATTTCCAGCGAGTTTGCTTCCCGCCGATCGCGTGCGAACGTGTCCGTCGAAGTCCGGGTACCGTCCCGATTCGATCTGGATGTCTCCACGAATGGCGGTGACCTGGAGATCCATGGAGTGACCGGCACCATTGAAGGCTCCTCAATGGGTGGCGACCTCGCCCTCAGCCACCTCGGTGGAAAGCTGGATCTCTCTACGATGGGCGGCAATATCGGACTGACTGACTCGGAGGTGGACGGTAGCCTGCACACGATGGGCGGGGATGTTGCCATCTCCGATGTAACAGGTAACATCGATGGCACCACGATGGGAGGAGACGTGACCTATGACAACGTACGCTCGAGTCGCAGCGGCAGCCAGGACGTTGTAAAAGTTTCCTCTATGGGCGGGGATGTGGTCGTCGACGAGGCCCTCCATGGGGCCGATGTCCATACGATGGGCGGCGACGTCCAGATCAACCGCGCTGCCAACTATGTCAAGGCTGGAACCATGGGTGGAGATATCGTTGTCTCCGAAATCGATGGCTGGATCGAGGCCAATACCATGGGTGGGGATATAGAGGTAAACATGGTAGGCGGCACCGCCGGTGATCGGCATGTGGAACTCGAGTCCATGGGCGGCACCATTGTACTTAGCGTACCGCCGGGACTATCGATGGACATAGACATCCGGATCCGTCTTTCCCATGGCGCGGATTGGGACGAGTACGAAATCGTCTCAGACTTCGATCTAGAGGTTGATGTGGAAAACGACTCAGAGCGCCGTTGGCGTTCCAACCGCGAAGTAGTAGCCACCGGTCGGGTCGGCAACGGTGGCAACAAGGTTGTGATTCGCACGGTAAACGGGAACGTCGTCCTGAAACGGGGGCGATGACGTAACCCATCGGCTGTAAAGCACGGGGGCTCCCCAACCGGAGTATCGAGGCAAAGGCGTCTTACTCGTGGATGCCGTCAGGATCGTCCTCAGGGAAACCGTACACGACGAGCGTCCGCCCATCTACCTGCTTTTCCGACACGTGGGACATCCCCATCTTCTCCATGATACGGATGGAGCCTGCGTTTTCGGGGTAGGATTGGGCCAGTATTCCCGTCAATCCGAAAGTGGTGCGGCCCACCCACAAAGCGGCTGAACACGCCTCGAATCCATACCCACCTCCCCAGAAGTCCCGTCCGAGGCGCCATCCGAAATCCAGATATCCGTCTTTGTCATCAAAGCCGGAAAATCCCATCAGGCGGCCGCTGGCAGCATGCTCGATGGCAAAACGCATCCAGCCACGCGTATTCTGGTGACTCATCATGGTGCGCACGAAGGCTTCGGCCTGCGACCGGTCCCGGGGCTTTCCATCACCGATAAAACGCATGACCTCGGGATCTGCAATGATGGCGGCATAGGCATCGACATCATCCAAGGACCAGTCCCGCAGAACGAGACGCTCAGTTCGGACGTGCGTAGTCATGGATTTCTCGTGCAGGGAACTCAGCTTTCTTATACACGGCGGGGGATTTTTTTAGTTTCGGAAGCGTTTGTGACCTTTTGCGACCCGAAGCGCTGATTCTGCATCGAATCTGTCCCGAGCCGCCTGCCAACCTTGCTCCCCCCGTACCCACCGTGACCTACTTCTTCCTTCAGGATCCTATTGCTGCGCGGTTTGCTGCACCCAATGATGGCGCTGGTTCGTCGCCGGACACCCGGGAAAGCCGACACTTCATCCAGCATATCATAGATGACGATCTCAAAACCGGGCGGGTAAAGGGCGACATCGTAGTTCGATTCCCACCCGAACCCAACGGCTA
>JAAZVD010000075.1 GCA_018623785.1 Bacteroidota bacterium
GCCATCTGTGAAATCATGAATCCTGACGGAGGGATGGCCCGCAAGGCCGACCTGGAGGATTTTGCTGCCATTCATGATCTGGTGCTCATTTCGATCGAGGACATCGAGGACATCGAGGACATCGAGGACATCGAGGACATCGAGGACATCGAGGCCAGCATGGGCCTCGGTCGTTCAGGCGAGGAAACAGCTCTGGCTTCAAAGGGTGGGTGCGAAGTCCGACGTGCAGCCGAATCCACCCTGCCAACAGAATTCGGACGCTTCCGTATTCATGCCTTTCACGATGATCGGGGCCGCGAACACGTGGCGCTGGTGCTCGGCCACGTTCGCGGGAATGAACCGGTTCTGGTCAGGATGCATTCGGAATGCCTTACCGGAGAAGTATTCGGCTCGTTGCGATGCGACTGCGCAGATCAACTGAGGGAAGCCATGGCGGCCATCAGCCGACGGGGAGCCGGTGTCGTGGTTTACCTGCGACAGGAGGGGAGGGGTATCGGGCTGGCCAACAAAATCCGGGCCTACGCTTTGCAAGACGAAGGCTATGACACGGTCGATGCGAACCGACTGCTTGGTCTGCCTGATGATGCGCGTTCCTACCGAGCGGGTGCCGCGATGCTCACAGACCTGGGTGTCTCCAACATCGAGCTCCTGACCAACAACCCGGCCAAAGTCAAAGGCTTGTTGGAGGCCGGTATCTCCCGGGTCATACGGTTGCCGATGGAGCTTTCCTGGCGAACCGAGAACACAGCGTATTTGAAAACGAAACTGGTCCGGATGGACCATCAAGCGGAGCTCGCATGAAGTCCCAACCCGAAGCTACCACCATGTTTCTGGATGGCACCAAACGCCGAATTGCCATCGTCGCCTCCCGCTTCAACGAGACCGTCGTGAGCGGCCTGCTGGAGGGAGCCCGTTCAACGTTGACGGATGCCGGAGTGGTTGACATGGATATGCCAACGTTCTGGGTGCCAGGCGCCTTCGAGTTGCCCCTCGTGGCCCAACGCCTGGCGCAAAAAGGAGAATTCGATGCAATCATCTGTCTCGGTGCGGTCATCAAAGGTGATACGGCACACTTCGAATACATATCGAATGAAGTCGCAGCCGGGTTGGCGCGCGTATCGTTGGACACCGGAACGCCGTGCGCATTCGGAGTCCTGACCTGCTACTCCCAAGAGCAGGCTATTGCGCGATCATCTGCTGATGAGCACAACAAAGGGATTGAAGCCGCCCGCGCCGTGCTCGATACGTTGGGCACACTCGATCAGATCGATCGGTTGTAGAGCGAACCGTGGCGGCGGGATCCTGGAACTGCCCCGGAAATCATGAGTCACGCGTGTAGGTCACGAAGTCGTACCCGTCGTGCTGGTCGCGCCGCGTTTCCTCATATAGGGATCCGATCAGATGCCGATAGGCAGGAAAAAAGACATCACCCTCGTGATGTCCATAGACTTCGGTCAGTTCCAGACGGTCCGCGCGCTCGATGAACAGCTCATAGATCGTAGCACCGCCGGTAATGAACATCTGCTCGGCGTCTTGGGCTGCGGCCAGGGCCTCATCTACCGAGGGATACACTTCCACCGAGGGCCACTCGGGCCAGGTTTTGGTCCGGGTCAGCACCAGGTTGCGTCGTCCTGGCAGTGGCTTTCCCAACTGGTGGAGCAGGGAATCGAAGGTGCGTTTTCCCATCAGGCAGGGGCGCCCCATCGTGAGCCGTTTGAAGTGCTTCAGGTCCTCAGGAATGTACCACGGTAATTCCTGGCCCCGCCCAATGACCCTGTTTTCCGCGCCGACGGCCGCGATAATGACCAACTCAGGTCCGTTGGTACGCTTTCCAGACCCGCTCATACTGCCACCGGCGCCTTGATGCTCGGGTGATACTGGTAGTTAACCAGCTCGAAATCTTCGTATGCGTAGTCGAAGATGGACGCGGGTTTGCGGTTGATCTTCAACTGACAGAGCTCGTAGGGATCGCGTGAGAGCTGCTCTTCGATCTGGTCGAGGTGATTGAGATAGATGTGTGCATCACCGATGGTGTAAACGAGTTCGCCGACCTCGAGGTCACACTGCTGCGCAATCATGTGTGTCAGAAGGGCATACTCGGCAATGTTGAAGGGTGCACCGAGGAAGAGATCGTTCGAGCGGACGTAGAGCTGACACGAAAGCTTCCCCGGCGACTGGGCGTCGCCTGGTCCCACCCAGAACTGATAGAACATGTGACACGGGGGAAGGGCCATGTCCTGCAGGTCGGATACGTTCCAGGCGTTTACGATGTGACGGCGCGAGTCGGGATTGGTCTGAATGCTTTCGATGACCCGCTCGATCTGGTTGATGCCCTGTCCGTCGCGATCAGCCCACGAAACCCATTGCTTGCCGTAGACGGGACCGAGGTTGCCATTTTCATCGGCCCAGGCGTCCCAGATGTGGACGTTGTTGTCGACCAGGTACTTGATGTTGGTACCGCCCTTGAGGAACCAAAGCATCTCGATGGCCAAGCCCTTGAAGTAGACCTTCTTGGTTGTAACAAGCGGGAAGCCGACCTGCAGATCGAAACGCATCTGATGACCGAAAACAGAACGGGTCCCCGTTCCGGTGCGATCGGATTTCTCGAGTCCATTGTCCCGTACGTGGCGAAGGAGGTCGAGATACTGCTGCATGATGATTTCTGAAGAAGGAGTGCTTTCCGATGAAGGACTTTCTGAAAGAGGCGCGAAGGACGGAACGTTTGCAATCGGACAGGAATAGATGGCATCCTCAACCGGTCCCATCATCCGCAGCCCGTAAGGTAATGCAACAGCGAACGAACATCCCTCCCAATCTCCACCGTCAACAGGGTGTCAACCACATGAACAAGGTGCTGGGCTACGCACCTTTGGTTGCCGAGGATGGGAAGGCCGAGGTATTCTTGACCGCAGAGGACTGGCACGTGGTGGCCGATACGCTTTTTCACATGGATACGCCGCGCGAAGAACTGCCCGAGGCCATTCAGGCATTTTCGCGATCAGAAGATGGGCAGGCCATCCATTTCAAGACGGCCGACCTGGCTATCGAAGTGAAGATGATCTGACGATGATCGATTGCGGCGGCGTAGTTGCCCCGCCTTCAGTTGACAGCTGCTTTCAGATCGAAGCGAGGGATGTCAACCTTGAATCGTTCACCCCGCGCACGCTCCATGGTATAGAATCCCGTCATGTGTCCTGTAAAGGTCCCCAGGACACAGAAGCTGTTGTACTGATGGCTCTCGCCCGGTTCAATGACGGGCTGTTGGCCGATAACCCCTTCGCCTTCAACTTCTTCGACCTTGCCCGTCCCGTCGGTGATGAACCAGTGACGACGCAAGAGCTGGATGGGTTCAAGCCCCTGATTTTCGATCTGGACACAGTAGCCGAAGACGAATTTCCGCTCCATGAAATCACTTTGTCCGTCCAGGTATACCGGTCGGACCGTAACCTCGATATCGCGGGTGATGGCTTGGTAGGGAATCATGCTGATCGTGTGGCTAAGACGGGGCGGGTCCGCCGCATGAGTACATTCTGTCCGGATCGTGGTTGCTGCAGGCATGCATCTTGATCGTCACTGAGGACGGAATCACGCTGCGTGCATGGACGTAAGAATAACCATTTTGCGATACATTACCTTCGATTGAGGTCGGTGAACCGTCTTCTTTCCCGGTTCAATCGTGTCCGAAGCCGGACGGCCCCGCCCTTTTCCTGACTCGACCCTCTTCATGCCTTCAAAAACAGTCGAAATTCTTCCCGAGGCAACCGTGCTTTTTGCGGGAGATTCCGGGGACGGCATGCAGCTGACCGGAACGCAGTTCACCATGGCAACGGCCCATGCGATGAACGACCTGGCCACACTGCCGGACTTCCCTGCTGAAATCCGTGCCCCTGTCGGGACGACATACGGCGTGTCCGGCTTTCAGCTCCATTTCGGATCGGTCGATATCCGCACGCCCGGAGACGAAGTGGATCTCTTGGTAGCCATGAACCCGGCGGCGCTCATCGTCAATCTGGATCGCGTCAGACCGGGAGGTACGGTACTTGTCAACTCGAATGCGTTCGAGAAAAAGGATCTGAAACTGGCCAACCTGGCGTCCAACCCGCTGGAGGATGGTTCGCTGGACAAGTTCCGTGTCATCCAGGTCGAATTGACCCGGTTGACCCGCGAGACGCTCAAGGACACCGATCTGAACCAGAAGCAGATCGACCGTTCCAAGAACATGTTTGCGCTCGGTCTGGCGCTTTGGCTGTATTCGAGGCCCATCGAGCCGGCGCAGCGCTGGCTCGAGAGCAAATTCGCGCGTAAGCCCGAGATCCGGGATGCCAACCTGGAGCTTCTCAAAAAAGGCTTTCATTTCGGGGAAACCACCGAGCAGTTCGTCACCCGCTACGAAGTCACGCCGGCTACGCTGCCTCCGGGTCGCTACCGTGCCGTGCAAGGCGTACAGGCGCTGGCCATGGGCATCGTGGCCGCTGCCAACAAGAGCGGCCTGCCCATCACGTACGGATCCTACCCGATTACGCCGGCCTCCGATCTTCTGCATGCGCTCAGTCGCTATAAGAACCACGGCATCATGACGATCCAGGCCGAGGATGAGATTGCCGCTATCGGAATGGCAATCGGTGCCAGTTTCGGGGGCGCACTGGGCATTACCGGTACCTCCGGACCGGGCGTGGCCCTGAAAGGCGAGGCGATGGGCTTGGCGCACATCACCGAGCTGCCGCTCGTCATCGTGAACGTGCAGCGCGGCGGCCCGTCCACTGGCTTGCCTACCAAGACCGAGCAATCTGACCTCATGCAGGCGCTCTTCGGTCGGAACGGGGATGCTCCAATGCCGGTTATCGCTGCCTCCACCCCGGGAGACTGCTTTGAGGTGGCTTACGAGGCTTGTCGCATTGCCGTAAAGTACATGACACCCGTCGTGCTTCTCTCGGACGGTTATCTGGCCAATGGATCTGAGCCTTGGCTCATTCCTGATCCAGACGACCTGCGTGAATTCGACGTCTCATTTGCTACGGAGACGAACGCCGAAGTGGAAGGTAAACCGGTTTTCCACCCCTATGTCCGTGACCAGAAGACTCTGGCCCGGCCCTGGGCCAAGCCGGGTGTACCTGGACTGGAGCACCGCATCGGTGGACTGGAGAAAGCAGACGGAACCGGCAACGTATCCTACGATGCAGCCAACCACGAAAAGATGACCAGGCTGCGTGCCGAGAAAGTCGAGCGTGTGCAGCAGGATATAAAGCCGCTTGAGGTGTTCGGCGACAAGGATGCCGACCTGCTCATCATCGGATGGGGCTCCACGCGCGGTGCCATCGAAGCAGGGGTCACCCGGGCGCTGAATGCGGGCCACAAGGCAGCAGCTGTGCACCTGCGCTGGGTTCATCCCTTGCCGCCGGACCTCGGGGAGGTACTGAGCCAGTACTCTTCGTTCCTCGTGCCGGAATTGAACAACGGTCAGCTCGTGCGCATCCTCAGAGATCGCTTTCTGCTGCCGTTCGAGGCGATGAACAAGATTCAGGGTCGGCCCTTCGGACCGTCCGAGATTGCCAACAAGATTGCAGAAATGGTGGGTTGACCAGCGGGTTGACTGCCACGACGAGGCCCCATGTCTGACAACGATTCCAAAAAGCCGCAAGGCCGCAAGCCAAAGCTTCCGCCCGGAATGGGTACGCCTGCTGGTAAGAAGCCGACGCTGCCGCCGGGAATGGGTAAACCAGCCGGTCGCAAACCTTCGATGCCGCCGGGCGCCAAGCCGCCCGGTGCGCCGCCTCCGGGCATGCCATCGGGTGATGGCGCCAGTGGCCTGACGCGCGCCGACTTCTCATCGGACCAGGACGTGCGATGGTGCCCGGGCTGTGGAGACTACGCCATTCTAGCTACCGTACAGCGCCTTATGCCCGAGTTGGGCGTGCCCCGCGAGAATGTGGTGTTCATATCAGGTATCGGCTGCTCCAGCCGCTTCCCGTACTACATGAATACCTACGGCATGCACTCGATCCACGGCCGTGCGCCCACGATTGCTACCGGGCTGAAGGCCTCTCGGCCGGATCTGGACATCTGGATGATCACGGGCGATGGGGACAGCCTCTCGATCGGTGGTAACCACATCATCCACATCATGCGGCGCAATGTGGATCTGCAGATCATCATGTTCAACAACCAGATCTATGGTCTGACGAAGGGGCAGTATTCGCCTACGTCTGAGGTAGGCAAGGTGACGAAGTCTACGCCGTTCGGCTCTATCGATCACCCATTCAATCCGATTGCGCTCGTGCTGGGCGCGGATTCAGCGTTTGCCGCCCGCACGATGGACCGCGATCCCAAGCACATGAAGGAGATTCTTCAGCAGGCCCATGCCTTCAAGGGCACGGGCTTCGTGGAGGTCTACCAGAACTGCAACATCTTTAACGATGGCGCCTTTTTCGATGTTACCGAGAAAGCCACCAAGTCAGAGCGAGCCGTATTTTTCGAGCATGGCAAGCCGCTCGTGTATGCCGGTGGAAAGAAGGGCTTGCGTCTGGAAGGCTTCCACCTCCAGAGCATCGACCTGGAAGAGGGCAACTGGGGCGTGGACGACTGCCTGGTCTATGACGAGACGTCGCGTGAACTGGCCACAATATTGGCCCGCGTGTACTGGCGCGATAACCTCCCGCAGCCCTTCGGTGTCTTCTACCGCGAAGACCGGCCGAGCTACGATGCACAGGTCAACGAGCAGGTTCAGGCCGTCATCGAGCAGCGCGGTAAGGGTTCGCTTGCGGACCTATTGGCCGAGGGTGATACCTGGGTGGTTGAATAGTCGGGATTGTTGGGTGGCTCGGTTTGGCCCACGCCCCCTCGACAAGTCGCTGCTTTTTTGGCCATGAGACCGGTTCTGGATTGAACGAATCTTCTTGAACACCCTGTAGGGATTTCGTATCTTTTCAGGCTCACCGGATTTCCGGAACCCCATAACACAACAGCCACTCCAACGGCTCCGTAAGCATCTGGGCGCTAATCCAGCGTGCGCCGTGAGGATACCAGCATGAAAAAGGACATCCATCCCGAATACCAGCACGTAACCGTCAAACTGGCCGACGGCACCGAATTCACGACGCGCTCGACCATGTCGGCTGACTCGTACGTATCGGAAGTGGATTCGACAAACCACCCATTTTATACCGGTAAGCGCCAATTTGTCGATACGGCGGGCCGCGTTGAGAAATTCAACCGCCGTTACGGCAAGAAAGCAGCTGCGACCGAAGAGTAAGCGCTCGGTTCGAGGAGCGTTTCCACGCGGGACTCCGCCCCCATGGCATGAGTGCCGTCAAGGCAGGTA
>JAAZVD010000076.1 GCA_018623785.1 Bacteroidota bacterium
ACCACGTAACCAGCTCTGGCCAGATGATGATCAGCATCAGGCCGATGGCCTGAATGATGATGAAGGGCACGGCGCCCCGATAAATCTCGCTCGTCTTGATTTCAGGCGGCGCAACGCCGCGCAGATAGAAGAGGGCAAAACCAAAGGGCGGTGTCAGGAAGGACATCTGCAGGTTCATACCCAGCATGACCCCGAACCAGACGAGGTCCACACCCAACAAAGAGGCGGCGGGCACCAGAAGCGGGATCACGATAAAAGCGATCTCGAAAAAGTCGATGAAGAAGCCCAGGATGAAAACTGCCAGGTTGGCCACGATCAGGAGCCCGATGACACCGCCCGGAAGATTGGTGAGCAAACTCTCGATCCAGAGGTCTCCGTTCAATCCACGGAAAACCAAGGCAAAAGCGGTCGAGCCGATAAGAAGGAATAGCACCATGGCCGTCAGCTTGGTCGTATTGTCCATGGTTTCCCGAAGTGCCTTCCACGAGAGTCTGCGATTCAGCCCCGCGAGCAGCATCGCGCCCAACGCTCCGAGGGCGCCCGCTTCTGTGGGTGTAGCCATCCCTGAGAAAATGGAGCCCAGCACCAGCAGGATCAGGAACAGCGGCGGCAAGAGGACAAGGACTACCCTTTTGACCAGTTCGCGGTGCTCAATATCCAGCGTCTCAGCAGGAAGGGCCGGTGCTTTTTCCGGCTGAAAAAACGCCACGCCACCAGCATATAGGGCATAGAGTCCGGCCAATGTGATGCCCGGCACCAACGCGCCCATGAACAGGTCGCCGACGGAGATACCCATCTGATCGGCCAATACAATCAGAACGACCGAGGGTGGAATGATCTGGCCCAGCGTCCCCGACGCCGTGATCACCCCGACCGAAAGCTCCTTGGAATAGCCATAGCGCATCATGACCGGCAGGGAAATGAGTCCCATGGCCACCACGCTCGCACCTACTACCCCGGTAGCGGCAGCCAGCAGGGCACCCACGAAAACCACGGCCAGCGCCAGTCCCCCACGAACCGATCCGAAGACCTGCCCTACCGTCGTGAGCAGGTCCTCCGCCAATCGAGATTTCTCCAGCATGGTCCCCATGAAAATGAAGAAAGGCACCGCCAAGAGTACGAAGTTCGACATGATGCCGAACGTACGATCAGGCATGGCCAGCAGAAGATGCCAATCGAACATGCCCATCTCCACCCCGATGAAGGCGAACACAAGCGCCGTGCCACCGAGGGCCAACGCGACCGGATAGCCGGAGAATATCAGGATCAATGCCCCGACGAACATGAGGGGAGCCAGCCAATCGCCTTCCATCAGCCCTCCTCCGTGTGTTGGGTGTCAGGGGCATCAGAGATGTTGCCCGCCGCGGGGTGCGGCATAGCGCCCGGCAGAGCGGGGGCAGGGCTGGCATCACACAAAACGGCAACTGCCCGAATGGTCATCGAGACCCCCTGCACTATCACCAGAAAAAAGGCGATGGGGATGACCGTTTTGATCGGATAACGCGGCAGGCCTCCCGGGTCGGGCGACATCTCCATCACCTCCCAGGAATTCATGACCGCCGGCCAGGATACCCAGAGCATCAAGATGCAGAAGGGAAACAAGAAGAGGACCGTACCCAAGAGGTTGATCCACGCCTTCCCTTTCGTTCCTAGACGGGTGTAGAGGATATCCACACGGACGTGGGCATCATGCCTCAGCGTGTAGGCCGCACCGATCAGGAAGAGGATGGCGAACAGATACCACTGCAGCTCGAGGTATGTGTTCGAGCTGAGACTCATCCCCGTGTACTTGTCCAGGTAGCGCACAATGGCGTTGTAGCCGCCGATAACTACCATCAACAGCGTCAGCCAGTACAACACATGGCCAACGCGGTCCTGGAACCGGTCAATGGCATCGGCAAGGCGAAGGAGCTGCTGCATGGCAGGGGAGATGGGTGAGATCCGAAGTTAGGCATTGTCCGGCGAACTGCCCGAATCCTCGTTGTCTTTATCTGCATACCGCTCGACGCGCCGCTTCAGATCGGTCTCCTGATCCCGGCTGCGCCAATAGTCCAGGCGCTCCTTGATGGTCCGCTCATAGCCCACGTCCGAGGGCTCATAGAAGTACACCCCCTGCATGTTGTCGGGCAGGTACTGCTGCGGGACATAATGATTATGGTAGGCGTGCGGGTACAGATAGCCCTTGCCGTGACCCAGCCCCTCGGCATCGCGGTTACCGTCCTTGAGCGGGTTCGGGACCTCGCCGCTCTGCTCGTTTTCAACGTATTTCAGTACATCAAAAAACGTATAGGTCGAATTGCTCTTGGGCGCCGTGGCCAGATACAGGCAGCACTGCGCCAAATGAAAGCGCCCCTCCGGCATGCCTACCCACTCGAAGGCCTGCGCGCAGGAGGTGGCCACCTGAACAGCCCGCGGATCGGCCAGACCGATATCCTCGGCAGCAAATATGAGCATGCGACGGATGATGAAACGAGCGTCCTCACCGGCATAAAGCATGCGACCCATCCAATACATGGCAGCGTCCGGGTCCGAGCCGCGCATACTTTTGATAAAGGCGCTGATCGTGTCATAATGCGCATCGCCCTCCTTGTCGTAGAGAACGGCGCGCTTTTGGATGCTTTCCTCGGCCACGTCAAGCGAAACAGACTCTCCGTCAGGGGTTGTCTCGACAGCCAGTTCCAGCGCGTTCAGCAGCGAACGGGCATCGCCGTTGGCGGTCGATACGAGGTGCTCGAGGGCGTCCTCGTCCATCTGGACGCTCCGCCGCCCGTACCCTCGTTCCTCGTTTTCCAGGGCGAACCGGGCCACGCGCCTGAGGTCGTCCTCCGTCAGGGACTGCAGCTCGAAAACGCGGGAGCGGGAAACGAGCGCCTTGATAACCTCGAAATACGGATTCTCGGTCGTGGCGCCGATAAAGGTGACCGTGCCATTCTCCACATGCGGGAGTAGGGCATCCTGTTGCGCCTTGTTAAACCGGTGCACCTCATCGATGAACAGAATGGTGCGCTGCTGATGGTGCTTGAGGCGCGTCTCGGCGTCAGCGATAGCCTCGCGGATATCCTTGACCCCGGCCAGAACGGCATTTAAGGTCCTGAAGTACGAGCGCGTCGTGTTCGCGATGATGCGCGCCAAGGTCGTCTTTCCGGTGCCCGGCGGGCCGTAGAAGATGACCGATGTGACCCGGTCGGCTTCGATGGAGCGCCGCAAGAGGCGACCCGGCCCCAGGATGTGATCCTGCCCGATATACTCATCCAACGTCCGCGGACGCATCCGGTCGGCCAGCGGGGCGCGGGACGAGCGAAAGTCGCGGGCGGAAGCATCAAAGAGGTCGGAATCGGACATCGAATGTGGCGGAATCAAACAGCAAGCGGATCAGGCAGCGGGCTCAGGTCCCCGGAACAAGACCCATTTCCTGGATGATGGTACGCATGCCCTCCTCAAACAACAACGCGCCCCCCTGCGAGGGATGCCGAACGTAGGTGGCCTCGGCGCCCACGAGACCCAATGCCCGCTCGGCTTTACGTCCAATGGCTGCGATGCGCTCGGGCTTGAGCACCTCGAGCATACCAGCAAGAAGCGGCGTAAAGTGTTTGATTTCTGATGCCCGAGGTGTGCGGATGGACATGGGCTTTCCGGGCTTGAACGGATGGAACGGCACGGTATTCCACGTGATCACATCCAGGGCGTACGGCGCCAGGACCCGCCAGTAAATGGAGGCGCTGTACTCTTTGTATGGCTCATGCCGCAGACTGGCTTGCTGGCCACTGTGGGGGAAGTCAGGATCGAGGAGTTGTTCTTCACTGGTTATGGGCACACCCGTAAACCGGCACCCCCACGGACCCGGCGCTTCGGCAAGTACGAAGAGGCGGGGTACCTGACTCCTGTCGGTCAGATACCTGCGCAGATTTTCCTGCCTCGTTTTGTGGGCAGCGGGGCGATCCCGATCCGGGTCAACCTGACGGTACGGATTGAACAGCCCATCGGTGGGAGACTGATCAAAAAGAACCTCCGCAATAAGGCGTTCAAGCCTGAGAAGACGATCCGGAGTGTTGGGGCGCACGGGACTGGGTCGATGAGCGTGGTTTGTGGGGGATTACTTTGCAAGAACGGACCCTGGGACAGATACCATCAGCGAATTTTCGTTGCAGACTGCGGCGCGTAGGCTCAAAAAGACCAAAGAAGCGTCTAATTCTCCTACTTTCGGACGGTACTGTCATGTGCAATCCGCCAACGGGTCTGCCTGCTCAAGCAGCGGTGCGGATTGCTGCCTCAACAAATTCCACAGCCATGGACAACGCACACCTCTCGATCAACGATCACGAAGTCGAATTTCCTGTCACCGTCGGTACCGAAAACGAGGTCGGATTCGACATCAGGAAATTACGGGGTCGTACAGGAGCGATCACGGTTGATCCAGGCTTTGCCAACACGGGCTCCTGCCACAGCGAAATTACCTTCATCGATGGCGAGAAAGGAATTCTACGCTACCGGGGGTATTCGATTGAGGATCTCACTGAGCATTCGACGTTCCTCGATGTAGCCTATCTACTCATTTACGGCAACTTGCCCACCCGTGATGAGCTCGACGCCTTCAATACGGAGATTACGCGGCATAGCCTGCTTCATGAGGACATGAAAAAGTTCTTCGAGGGGTATCCGGCATCCGCACCCCCGATGAGTGTGCTTTCGACTATCGTGGCCTCTCTCTCCGCCTACTACTCTTCCGGTACGTCCGAAGAGGAGGTCAATCTCAATATTATCCGGCTTATTGCCAAGCTGAACACGATTGCTGCTTTCTCCTACAAAAAGTCCATCGGTCAGCCATACATCTACCCGCGTAACGACCTCAATTACGCCGCGGACTTCCTGCACATGATGTTTGCGGTTCCGAGCGAAGAGTATGAGATCGATCCGCTCATCGCGCGTACGCTCGACATGCTCCTGATTCTGCATGCCGACCATGAACAAAACTGTTCAACCTCAACCGTCCGGATGGTTGGCAGCTCGGGCGCGGACCTGTTTTCCTCCATTTCGGCGGGTATCAGCGCCCTCTCGGGCCCACTGCACGGCGGAGCCAATACCGCCGTCATCAATATGCTGGAGATGATCCGACAGGATGGCGGTAATTTCCAGAAGTACGTGGAGAAGGCCAAAGCCAAGGAAGATCCGTTTCGTCTTATGGGTTTTGGTCACCGTGTCTACAAAAATTTTGATCCACGGGCTCGAGTCATCAAGAAATCGGCCGACGAAGTCCTCGGGCAGTTGGGCATCAACGATCCATTGCTTGATCTTGCCAAACAACTCGAGCGAATTGCACTCGAGGACGATTATTTCAGAGAGCGGGGTCTCTACCCCAACGTGGACTTTTATTCGGGGATTCTCTACCGTGCCATGGGCATTCCGACCAATATGTTCACGGTCATGTTTGCCCTCGGGCGTCTACCGGGATGGATTGCCCAGTGGATGGAAATGAAGAATGATCCCAATACACGTATTAATCGACCCCGACAGATCTACACGGGTCACAACCATAGAAGCTACGTCCAGATAGGTCACAGAGCCATCCAAGACTGACGTCGGCTGGCAGCCGACACGGAGCCAATGACTTTGCACCCATCGTGACGGGCGATGACACCTCACGGAGGATTATCATGAAAAACGCAGTACTGTTTCTTCTCTTTTCAACCCTGCTCTTTTCAGGTATTGCTACGGAAACGGCTTCGGCCCAAGTTATGCGCGGCGCGGAGTCGTTGTACCTCCGCCCGCATGCAGGTATCTCCTACTACATGGGAGACAACGAGAAATCGCCGTTCAACTTTGACGGTGACATGTTCGACTCCCTGCCCTACAACGCAGGGCTGGAGGTAGGCTACCGCTTCAGCCCGACCTACAGCGTGGGTCTGCGATTCGCCACCGGTGCTTTCACGCAGATCACGGACTTCGAAGTAGCTACGGAGACGGCGGACCACCCCAATACCCGCTGGGGTGTAGGTTTGATTGCCCGCTCATTGATCAGCGAGGGAAAGATTGCGCCTTACTGGCAAGCAGGATTGAGTCTGGGCGGTGGAACGTCGTATGTCCACACTGGCGGGTGTGCCGGTAATGTGGCCGGTGCATGTGCCGAGCAGAACGAGATCAGCTACGGAGGGCACCTCGGCTTTGGGTTCGATTTCCATGTGAACCCGAGCACCTCGCTGTTTGTCGAAACCGGCATCGATATTCGTGCGCCTGACATGGCCTCCGATGGTCGTGACAACAATGGTTTCGGCGGATTGGATTTTCTGGGTGCCCACACGGCCGGCGTCACCTTCAATCTCAAACGGACCGTACCCGTGGCGCTGACCGACATGGTCTGTCCTGCAGATGTTGTGGATGCCGGTACGCCGGTCACATTTACCGCTCCGAACAACGAAAATGCCACGGCACCGGTCGCATTCAATTGGGCCTTCGGAGATGGTACGGCCGCGCAGGGCATGACCGTCACGCATGCCTTTGGTCGGGCCGGCGATTACACTGTCAACGTGCGCGCTTCCAACGGCAATGGCGCCTACGAGTCCGCCAAGACCTGTGTGGTGTCGGTCAAAGACCCCTGTATCCCCGCTGCCATCACGGCGATGCGCGCCTCGAACATGAGCCCGGATACAGAAACGTCGATTACCTTCTCGGCCAGCGTCACCGGCACGGATGGCGAGTGGCGATGGGACTTTGGCGATGGCAGCACCGGAACGGGTGCCAATCCGAGCCATACCTATGCCGAGCCAGGCACCTACACTGTCACGCTCGAAGTAGAGAATTGCGCAGGCGTAACGCGCCGTACGATGACCATCACGGTCAGCCCTTACGAAGCAGCGATCTGCCGGGAAATCACGGAGATGAACACTGCCTTCTTTGCTCGCAGCTCATCCGCCCTGACCGAGGAAGGACGCGCGGCCCTGCAGGAAAATCTGGACATCCTGGTCGAATGCCCGAACATGACTGTTCGTGTCGAAGGGTGGGCTGCTCCGGGCGAGCGCCGTCCACAGGAGTTGTCTGAAGACCGAGCCCGTGCTGTCGAGCAGTTCTACATTGACGGCGGTGTGGCCGCCAGCCGCATCGTAACGAGCGGAATGGGCCGCTCGGGGCAGGGCAGCAAGAAGGAGGGACTGGCTCAGTTCCGGCGCGTGGATACCATCCCGGTGCGCTGATCCAAACCTTTCATCGCTCCGAGTGTGAATCATGAAGAGGGGGGCGTCCCATGC
>JAAZVD010000077.1 GCA_018623785.1 Bacteroidota bacterium
CAGACCACGTGGAATGATGGACACCTTGACAACCGGGTCCGTGTATTTCAAGTACCACCCCGTGATAGCGTGACCGGCTTCGTGATAAGCTACGATCTTCTTCTCGTCTGGAGAGATCAGTTTGTTCTTCTTCTCAAGGCCAGCAATGACACGATCGATGGCCTTTTCGAAGTCCTCCATTTCGATGGCATCCTTGTCGAGGCGGGCAGCGAGCAAGGCGGCCTCATTGCACACATTGGCAATCTCAGCCCCGGCAAACCCCGGCGTTTGACTAGAGAGCACTTCCTCGTTGACTCCCTCGGCCAGAATGAGGCTGCGTGTATGAACCTTGAAGATCTGGGCCCGCTCCCGCCGGTCCGGCTTGTCGATAAGAATCTGTCTGTCAAAGCGTCCGGGGCGCATCAACGCGGAGTCGAGCACATCCGGACGGTTGGTGGCCGCCATGATGATGACCCCACTATCCGTATTGAACCCGTCCATTTCAACGAGCAGCTGGTTGAGCGTGTTTTCGCGCTCGTCATTAGCCCCCATCATCATCCCCTTGCCGCGGGAGCGCCCGATGGCATCGATTTCATCAATGAAGATGATACAAGGGGCTTTTTCCTTTGCCTGTCGGAAGAGATCCCGCACGCGGGCAGCTCCCACGCCCACAAACATCTCCACAAAGTCTGATCCGGAGAGGGAGAAGAATGGTGTGCCCGCTTCTCCTGCCACAGCTTTGGCCAGCAAGGTTTTACCGGTTCCTGGCGGTCCTACCAGTAGTACCCCCTTGGGCAGCTTCCCACCCAACCGGGTGAATCGCTTGGGATTCTTGAGGAACTCAACAACTTCGACAACCTCTTCCTTCGCCTCTTCAAGACCGGCAACGTCTTTAAAGGTGAGCTTTTGATCCCCCATGGCATCAAATAACACGGCCTTGTTCTTGCCGATGTTGAGGACCTGGGAGCCTGGATTCATCCGACGAATCAGAAACACCCACAACGCGATAATGATGGCCAAGGGGAAAATCCACGCCAACAAGCCGCCAAACCAATTCTCCTCCTGACGCGCATCGAAACCTACCTCGGTGCCACCTGACTCCTTTTGGACCAGGTTGTACTCGATCAGGAACTGGACCAGTTCATGATCTGCTGGCTTTGTGGACATGAATGCCCGGGCACCATCCGGATTGGGACCCGTCAGAATGTTCGGTTGAACCGGCCGCACTTCAACGTGGCCTTCCTGGATAGCTCGTTCCGTGTAGAGCCCCTCCACACGTATGTTGTTGACGACGACTACCTCCTCGACCCATCCTGCCTCGATCTGGTCCAGAAACGTGGAATAATCCACCTTCTGAGGTTCGATGTCTCCCATGCGTATGAATATGTGAACCAGCAGCGCAATAAAGGCAAGCAGGTATACCCACAACATGAACCGAGGACGTCCTTCCGGTAACCGGGGTCCGGAGCCGTCAGCACGGCGATTCATTTTCAGCTTTTCGTTGTCGTTCTGAGACATGAACAATTTCGGGTTTCCGGAGCGTGCTTCAATACACCGGAAATGGAACAGAAGGCCGCCTCAGCATACTTTCCTGAGGGGATCGACCGTACCTGAACAGGTCCTTTAGGTTCCGTTCAGGCTGACCGGGCAAGGCGGAACAGCCTCCCCCGAGCAGCGCGTGTGCACATGCCGGGGTCATCCTCTGCCTTGGGAGACCAGGGATACGTCACTCAGCCGGAATAAGGTGCAGGATGTTACGCACTTCCGGCAATATTGCAGAAAATTCAGCCTCCGCAGCATCCCTCTCACCCCGCGTCAGGAATAACCCCCAGCCAACCAGGTATTCCAGCGGTTCTCCCGTGGCGTTGGTCAGGATGAACAGATCGAAGCCGCTATCCGCGAGTCGTTCTTCCAAGGCGCCTCGTTGGTTCTGAGCTGACGTCAGGTCGGGATGACCTCCGAAGGTGAAGGTGTAGCCGACAGCCTCGGTGTCAAACCCTCCCCCCGGAAGAATCGGCTTCAGATTGATGGTGGTTCGGACCTCCTCATCGTCGTCCTCCTCCTTTCGGTCCGGATTCCTTCCCATGATGGCCTCCCGTTCCCGTGCCGCCCGAAGTGAGTCCTGCCTGGCAGCAGACCGGGCCACCAAGGCCATGACGAGACTATCTGCCATGGCAGCCTGTGGCTGTGCCGACTGCCCGGATGCAACCACGGGATCCTCATCAGTGGGGGCTGCCTCCAGCGGGTTAGCAGTCGAGTCGGCAGCAGATGGCAGGCCCTTGAGAGGTCCGGCATCGAGCGCTGGATCATCCGGTGCTCCATCCTGCCCTCCACCCAGCCCTGCAACCGCAATACCATCAAGCGCCTGCATAGATGAATCCACCAAGGACGAATCCAGCTGCGTTGCGTCCATGGCCGGATCCGGCGGTGTTCGCCAGGCCACAAGTGCATCGAGCATGGCCTGCGCCTGCATGCCCCTTTCTTTACGTGCCTCCATGGAAGCAATTTTTCCCAGCACATCTTCGACCGTAAGTGTGATCGGTGTCAGCACGTCCGAAGCCTCACGGTCATCATCTGAATTGGCTTGCGGCGGGGTTGTACTCACTACCGAATCCGGCGGGGCCAGCGTGCCTTCTGCATCATCCGGCGGTACAACCTGCGTCAATGCACCGGCAGAATCCGGCGGTACAACGTTCGTCAATGCAATGGCAGAATCCGGCGGTACAACCTGCATCAATGCACTGGTAGAATCCGCTGCTGCCGGAGGTGCCGCTTCGGTCATCACCGAATCCGATGGGGATGACATCCTGAACTTTGTTGGCCACAGGGGCGCCAGCACGTCGGGATGGACCGAGTGATCGATCGGCATGAACACCATGGCCGAATCCCCTTGTGCCACTTCCAGGTGCATACGTGCCACAACAAAAAGTGCTCGAGAGGCCTCTGGAAAGGCCATCCACTCAGAGGCGACGGTCAGCAAAGAGTCAATCGCCCGTTTCGGATCATCCGTTCGCAGGCGCAGGGCACTCTCAAGCGCCTCCAGTGCCAGCGCACTCGAATCCGAGGCCGTTACGCGGGTTACTTCCATCCCCAAACGATCCTGCACATTGGGGATGAAATCCGACTGAGGAAAGCGACGAAGCAGATCAGCATAGAGGCGACGGGCAACCAGCGAATCGCCGAGGGCTCGCTGAACCTCAGCCAAGGCGAACATGGCACGGGAAGCAACGGCTTCGGTGGCATCCTCTTCAATGACCGTCCGATACCAGACTGCCGCTGAATCCGGACGGGACATACCCAAAAACAGGATGTTTCCAACCTCGTACCGGGAGATGGCCCGTGCCGATTTCATCGTCACTTGGTCGGTGCTGTCCCGAGGAACGGCCGAATCATCAATATCCGGCAGCTCATTCTTCTCCATCTCCAGCATCATGGCTTCCTGCTGGGCCAGCTCTTCTTCCGATATCTGCACATCGGCAGCGTTGAATGCGGCTGAGCGGCGCCAGTTCGGAACCAAAGGCCTGGTACCCCACACGTTTTGGAACTGCATCCTCCCTTCCTGCACCCGTATCGGATCCTGATGCTGCAGGTATCCACTGGCCATGCCTGTCGGATCATCGGCGGTGGGAATGACCTTCCCCTCAGGCAAACCCCGGTTCACATTCATACCAGACTGACCGGCCGACTCCCGGAAGGCTTGTTCCCGCTGTCGCTGCTGCATCAATCGACGTTGTTCTTCCAATTCCTCGGCACGCTGTCGCCGCATCTCGAGAATGCGGGCATCGTACTCCTCCTGGGGCAGCGAACCCAGGAATAGCAACGAGTCGTAGCGCGCTACGTCGCCATACACACGAGCATACCGGCTGAAACTGTCTTTGAGCAGTGACGCGTCCTGAATGGCTTCCGGCGCGAGAGCTGTCTCCGAAGAAGCCACGGAACGCCGAGTATTTCGGGCACCTGAGCCGCTTCCCAAGGCCGCTGCAGCCGTATCGAAGTGGGCTGCAGCCATCAGGAAATCGCGGTCAATGTCGCGGTATAGTTCGCCCAGCGCATAATGGATACGTCCTCGGAGGTCTCCGAGGCTGGCGCCAGGCGGCAATGACAGCGGATCGTACAACAACTCATCAAAGATGAACAGGGCCTCATCCGTCTCCCTGGCCTCCTGCAAAACGCGGGCACGCAAGTAGCGTAATTCAGCGGTTTTAGTCAGGTTCTTATCGTCCCGCTCCAGCTTCCGCACTTCCCGAAGCGCCCGATCCGTGTTCAAGTACAGGCCGTCTACGCGAACGGCAGCATACCGGGCTGCATAACCCAGTTCGTACGGCGCACGATAATATCGGACTTCTACGTAAGCCGCGTACGCCTGCTCATAATTGCCCAGCGTCTCATGAACCTGGCCCAAAAGGAACGAGGCACGAGCAGCCAATTCCTTGTCCTTGAGGGAGGCCAGACCTGCCTCCAGATGACCAACTGCATCCTCCCACCGTTCCTGACGCATGGACAACTCGGCAAGGAGCAATCGATCCTGGGCAATCCATTCCTCATCGGCATCATCCAAGGCCATGGCCGAAGTCAGCACCTCGCGCGCCTCATCGTAGGCTCCACTGGTAATGAGCGCACGAGCCAACCAGAAATGTGCCTCGTCGCTGAGCTCGGACGGCTGGCCAACCACCTCGGTAAATTTCTGAACAGCCCCGACGTAGTTCTCCTGATAGAAATACGACTTCCCGATCAGCATGAGGGCGTCATCCACCCACTTGGAGTCCGGATGCTCGCGCAGGATGTCTGCACTCTTGAGAATAGTCTGCTCGAATTCTCTGGACGCTGTCGTACCTGTCGTCTTTACAAAGAGTGGCAGGTACTGCTCACGGTCCACCTTGTCCTCGAACCGATCCAGATTATCGTAGCCCTTTTCAAACTGCCGCTCTGCATTGTAGAACGTGTTGTAGTAAGCCGTGAAATTGCTGTAGCGACGACCCACAAAATCAGGTGTCTTGCAACCTGATGCCGTAATCAGGATGGCGAACAGCAGCACGAACCAGCTCCTCCGACCCATGCCATGGGCCGAGCCCTCTGCGGGTGTCTGATGGGGTACCGAAAAATGCGAACGAGGGGAACGCATGGAAGATGACTCGTCAGCCGGATGGTCCACCGCTATCTGCCTACACGAGCAGGGTGGGAATGATACCAATGAAGGGAACGGTAGCGATCGGTCTGACTGGGTATCGGATTGCGTTCTACAAGCGGGGCCCCATCCCTGGGGAAGGATGCCGGTCAGGGGACTTCGCTGACGTGCACCATATTGGTCCGACCGTGGGCTGGCAAAGGCATCCCGGCCGTGATCACGATCAGTTCGCCCGGAACCACGAGCCCTTCTTTCTTCAGGCGCTCATGCACCAATTCAATCCCCCGGTCCGTGTCCGTCTGGAAAGGCAAGAAAAAGCCTTTTGTTCCCCAGGAGAGAGCCAACTGCCCCATGATCCTTCGGTCTCCGGTAAAGGCATAAAGGGGCACTGTCGGACGATGTCGGGCGATGGAGCGCGCCGTAGCCCCTGAGGCTGTCAGGCAGGCAATAGCCTTGGCGCCCACCTTGTGCGCCAGAAAAAAGGCAGTTCTTGACACCGCTTCTGTGGTTGAAGGAGCGTCCAGGACAGGCGTTGGATCCACCATGTTTTCCGTGAATGCCTTTTCGGCTTCCGTGATGATGTTGTGCATGACCTCAACCACCTTCACAGGGTGGGCGCCAATAGCGGTCTCTCCCGAGAGCATCACAGCATCGCTGCCGTCAAGAACAGCATTGAACACATCGCTCACTTCCGCTCGAGTTGGCCGTGGATTATCGATCATGCTCTCGAGCATCTGGGTGGCCGTGATAACCGGCTTGGCGTTCTCCAGACACTCCTGAATCAATTTCTTCTGCGCGCCCGGCACCTTGGAGAGACGCATTTCGATGCCCAGATCTCCACGGGCCACCATGACACCATCGGCCAGGTCCACGATCTCGTCCATACAGGCCATGGCCTCAGGCTTTTCAATCTTGGCTACGACCATGATCTGAGTGTTGGCTGCCCGCAGTCGATCCACCAGTTGCTGCACGTCAGAGGCACGGCGCACAAAGGAGAGGGCAATGACGTCCACCTTGTGTTCAATCCCGAACGCCAGGTCTCTGAGGTCCTTACTGGTCAACGCAGGCGTCGTCGTCTGGATATGGGGCAGGTTGACGCCTTTTTTCGAGCGGAGCGGCCCGCCCACCCGCACGCGGGTGATGACGTCCCTGCCCGCGAATCCCTTGACCTCCAACTCAAGGTTGCCATCGTCCAACAGGATTTCGCCCCCCGTTTCCAGATCCTCTGCCAGCGTGGGATAGTTCACAAAAATCCTGTCGGCGGTACTCTCCTCCATTTTTTCGGGGGTGATGACCAACTCCTTGCCAACTTCCAGGAGGACTTCGCCCCCCGCCACATTACCCACTCGAAGCTTGGGGCCCTGCAGATCCTGCAGAATGGCAATCCGCTTACCCTCTTTCTTGCCGGCTTCCCGAACACGCTCAATCAGCGCTTGGTGCCAGGCATGCGTGCCGTGGGAGAAGTTGAGCCGAGCCACGTCCATCCCTGCCCGGATGAGCGCACGGATAGTTTCCAGGTCGTCGGATGCGGGGCCGAGGGTACAAACAATCTTGGTCCGTCGCTTCATGTATCGGATGGCGGGGTCGTGTGGTGGGGAACACAAAATACCAAATCCGGGAACGGGAATTGCCACCCTTCTGCAGGGGTATAGCACAACAACAGCCCGCATGGAGCACTACTTCCATACGGGCTGCTCAGAAGTCTTCTGACGCGCGAATCTTGTAGCCACACATCAATTCACCAGAGGAGACATCCGTCGGTGTTGTCAACCGATACCTGCTCTACGGACGCTTACAGGAATCGTTACATTCCCAACGTCCCTCTCCGGGTGATTATTGTGTTGGGATGAGCGCACAGTGCTCCGGCATACCGAAGGTCGTTTGCCGTATGCCGTATGCCGTTTGCCAAACCTGGGGCGCTCGAACGCTGCGGACGGTAAGTGGGCAGGGCCGCTAAGGGGTGCCACTCTGTTGACCAATGAAGGTCATGGCCTGTCGGTATTCCGGATTCGAGGGAAACTGCTCAATCAGTCGCTCCACGATCGGACGAGCCTCGGCCGTGCGACCGGTATTGATCAGAATCGATGCCAGATTGGCCTGCGCCTGCTC
>JAAZVD010000078.1 GCA_018623785.1 Bacteroidota bacterium
AAGCGGCAATATGGCCATAGGTCGTGACCCTGCCGTAGGGAATTTCACCAACGACTTCCCAAACCCGCTCAAAAAAATCGGATGGCTGCTTGTTCGTCATGCACGGTGGAGCGCACCGCAGGGAGATCCGCGGCGAGGTAGCCTACTGATTGCCGAGAATGATGGGCAGTCCGTCGCCGCCGCTGCCAATCACGACGGTCTTGGAGTTGGGCGAATTGGCCAGCGCCTGGGTAGCCTCAATGCCTTTGAAGCGGAGGAACTGGTTGGATAGGCTCTGGGTGATGATGCGCTGATATTCCGCCTGACCGGTGGCCTCGATTTCCTTGCGCTCAGCCTCCAATCGCTCTTTTTGAAGCGTGAACTGGTAGCGCTCGGCCTCCTGCTCTTCTTTCAGCTTGTTCTCGATGGCCCCCCTGATTTGATCAGGCAGGGAAATATCGCGAATGAGCACGGCGTCCACAGTTACGTTTTCTCCCGAGACAGCATCGCGCACCTGGGCAAATACGGCCTCCTGCAGTTCGGTCCGGCGAGAGGAATACAGTTCTTCCGGAGTGTACTGCCCAACAATTTCGCGAACGGCACTACGCAATTCAGGCTGAACAAGCTTCCGATAGTAGTCCTCGCCGTAGGTCACATGCACTTGGGGCAACGCGCTGGCCTCAGGACGCCAGCGGATCGAAGCGTCCATGCCGATGGACAGACCATTGGACGACAGCGCCGTGATATCTTCCAGCCGCTCTTGGACCCGGACATCGTAGCGGATCAGACGGACCCAAGGGGCGTGGATCTGCAGCCCCTCGCCGTAACGCTTCTCCAGATCCGTACCACCAAACACGCTGTACTTGACGGCGCCCTCACCGGAATCGATCGTCGTAGTCATACACCCGCCCGCAAGCGACACGAGGAGGATGAACATAAAGGCCAGACTCATCAAACGAAGTGCGGCCTTGGAAAGGTTGGGATATTGCTGCTGCGCCATGTTCATTGAATGCTCTTCCTTGGTAATGGGAACTGAAAGGTATCTTGATAGAACGGAAGCGCAGCCCCGGGGTTGCATCTCCGCGGCCGACGTTGAAGGAATAGGCAGTACTCTCTGGATCGGTACCAGCACGCATGAGCAACCAAGACCATTTATCGCCCATCGGGTTGCAGCCCGAACACGTGGCTATCCTGGATGCCGAACTCGGCCCGGGACGGGTGCACCGGGACCATGTACTGGCGCCTTACACTACATTCAGGATCGGTGGACCAGCCGATGCCTTCTTTGAGGCCCGGTCTGCTGATGAACTGGCCTCTGCCTTGCTCGTGTGTCGAAAATTAGGAATTGCGCACTTCGTACTGGGGCTCGGTGCCAACATTCTCGTCGGCGACAAAGGATTCCGCGGCTTGGTCATCCGAAACGCAGCACGGGGCATGCAGGTCGGTGAAGACGGGATTCTTAGGGCGGAAAGCGGCGCTGTCGTTTGGCCGGACGTTATTGAGTGTGCTGTCAGCGGTGGCCTTTCGGGCCTGGAGCCTTACGGCGGGATCCCATCGACCGTCGGAGGCGCCCTGTGGCAGAACCTGCACTTCCTATCCCCTGCTCCGGATCGGGAACGGACCATGTTCATCGATGAAGTGGTCCTGGATGCGCGCCTCATGCATCCTGACGGTTCCATAGCAATCCGGGATCGGGACTACTTCGATTTCGGCTACGACCAGTCCATCCTGCATCATTCCGGAGATATCGTCTTGAGTGCCCGGTTCCAGTTGACCCCGGCGTCCGAAGACACGCTACGCCGAATCATCAGGGAAAACCTGGCATGGCGCGCCGAGCGCCACCCCCCACTGGACACCGAGCCCAGTGCTGGGTCGATCTTCAAAAAAATTGAGGGGATTGGCGCGGGACGCCTGATTGACCAGTGCGGGTTAAAAGGAAGCCGTATTGGAGGTATTGAGATAACGCACCGCCATGCCAACATCATGATCAACAGGGGAGGTGGCACAGCCGCAGATGTCCGTGCCATGATCAATCTGGTTGTAACGAAGGTTCACAAAGAGACGGGCTATACCCTGGAGCCTGAAATTGCGTTCATCGGAGAATTCTGACACTCACATTCTGGCGCTTATGACCTGGATCAGAGGCAGTTGGGCCATCCTGCAGAAAGATCTTCGACTTGAGATGCGAAGCCGGTATGCAGTGAACATGCTGCTCATGTTCGTGCTCTCATCGCTTTTGCTCATTGCGTTTGCCGTGGGACAGGAGTCCGTGGGAGAGCGCATGCAATCGGCCCTGCTCTGGATTGTCATCCTGTTCTCCGCCTCAATCGGTCTGGGTCGCAGCTTTGTTGCCGAAGAAGAGCGTGGCACGGTGCTTCTTTTGCAATTGAATGTGCCTGGCAGCCAGGTCTTTACAGGGAAGCTCATCTTCAACTTCCTGTTGCTCCTTGCCGTGGATTTGGTGGCTCTGGTTGTCTTTGCCCTTCTGTTGAACATGGTCATAGAGGACTGGCTGTTGCTGCTGTTTTCGCTGGTGCTCGGATCGGTGGGCCTGGCTGGTGCCACAACGCTCTTGGCAGCCATTATTGCGCGGGCCTCCAACAAGGGCCCCCTTCTTCCGGTCCTGCTCTTCCCTCTCCTGGTTCCTCTGCTGTTGTCGGTTGTGCGCGCCTCACGAGCGGCTCTTGACGGCGGACTAGGGCTTTCGAGGGCCCTCCCGGACTTGCAAATCATAGGGCTCTTTAGCGGTGTCGTGATCACGGCGGCTGTGGTGCTTTTTGAGTACGTGTGGTATGATTGACCCCAGGGCAGAGGCAGGATGGGAAACGTACGCGGTCGATGGGCGTGGAATCCCGCCTCAGCCAAAACGAGCCAAGCCGTTCTCCAAACCGTGATTCCATGATCAATCTGCGCCGATATACGCTGATCAGGAACGTCATCCTCCTGTGGATGAGCGTGGTGCTGTGTGCCGCCTTCCTGCTTGGAATCCCGAAAATCAACATCCTGGAGCACACCGCACGTAATCTGTATTTCCACGTGCCTATGTGGTTTACCATGATGGCGGCGGTATTCGTCTCTGCCTACCACTCGTTCCAGGTCCTTCGCTCCGGCGATATCGTACGTGACATCCGTGCCCTCCAAGCAGCCCGCATTGGTGCGTTTTTCGGTGTCCTCGGGCTCTTGACAGGCATTGTCTGGTCCAAGTTCACATGGTATGTGGGGACAGATGTCTGGTGGAATTTTGATCCCCGACAATCTATGGTGTCACTCCAGCTCCTGATCTACGGAGCTTATTTCGTACTGCGTGGAGCGCTGGATGACCCGTCCAAGCGGGCCCGAATTGCAGCGGTTTATAACCTGTTTGCGGCTACCACCACACCGTTCCTGCTCTACGTCATTCCGCGCCAAATGGACAGTCTGCACCCTGGTGCCGAGGGTAATCCGGCGTTCAGCGAAATCACGCATCCAATCATGCGGTTGGTATTCTACCCGGCCATCATCGGGTTCATTGGTATGTTCTGGATCCTCTACACACAACGGGTGCGCATGGCCCTCATCAAACACCGCGTCACCCACGACCCCGAACTGTAATGGTACCAATTCAATCTACAATGGCGGCCACTTCGGTTCCCCAAGAAGTGCAGGACGCATCCACGGCTTATGATAGCGTTTGGGCGGTAGCCAACATCCCGACGCAGGGTCTGAGCGGGATGGAGCAGGTCATGTTGTCGCATGACAAGCTCTATGTCGTTCTGGCTGTCGTCTTGATCATATGGATCGGGATCGTCATTCTTCTGCTCAGGAATGATGCGCGACTGACATCTGTGGAACGAACCATTGAGGAGCAGGGTATCCCCTCCGACGATGGCCTATAAGCTGCATCGTCACGTGACAGCTTACCTCTTTTCCGCATCGATTCCCTGACCGATTTATCGACTCTTGCCATGCGACCCAAAACCCTTGTTGGCCTTGTTCTGATTGTTGCTTTCACGTCCATGCTGTTCCTCAACTTCGGGCAGCAGGTGGGTGGTTATATGAATTTTGCAGAAGCAGAGGCCTCAGG
Source organism: Bacteroidota bacterium (assembly GCA_018623785.1). Taxonomy (GTDB): domain Bacteria; phylum Bacteroidota; class Rhodothermia; order Rhodothermales; family UBA10348; genus JAAZVD01. Next base: position 4,043 of record JAAZVD010000078.1, read on the forward strand.
TTCCAAAGCGCATGTTGTTGGCATGTGGGTGGATGCCGAACAGTTCCGATACGATGCGTCCAGCAATGTCTTTTCCTTCCAAATGGAGGATGAGGCGGGCAATGTCCGAATGGTTCGCTACAACAATCCGAAACCGGCAAATTTCGAGGACGCAGAGAAAGTAGTCATTGACGGATACGCCGAGGATAGCCATTTCGTGGCGGAGAATATCCTCGTCAAGTGCCCCTCCAAGTACAACGACGCCAGCGGGCTGCAGGAGTACCCGGCTGATGGTACGCCCGTCGAGACAACAGCGTTCTCGAACTGAGACGAGAGGGCACGCCGGCCATCCATCGGCACGCGCAATCAGAGATAAAGCCAGTCCGCCAGCAGGAAGAAGACCAGGATACCCAGGATATCATTGCTGGTCGTGATGAAGGGCCCTGTAGCAATAGCTGGGTCGATGTTCATCTTGTCCAACAGTAGCGGTGTCATGGCTCCAATGGTCGTGGCAACCACGATGACGATGAGCAGGGCCAGAGATGCCGTGTAAGCAAGCTGAGCCGGATTTCCACCCAGATGCTCCGCAAAAAGACTCCCGAAAAGCAGAATGGCGGCGCCCAGAACGCAGGAAGACACAATGCCATTGAGCATGGCTACGGACAGTTCCTTGCCCAGACGACGCTTTATATCGGATGCCCAGATATCACCGCTGGCTAACCCCTGAACGGCGATAGCCGAGCTTTGAATACCTGCATTTCCTGCTGTGGCCATTACAATCGGTATGAATCCGGCCAAGATGGAGGCAGCTGCCAGGGACTCTTCAAAGGAAATTATGACAAGCGCGGCCAACGATGCGCCAGCCAAACCGGCTAAAAGCCATGGTAACCGCCCACGCGTGATACGCCAGACCGAGTCCGTGGCTTCCTCCCCACCGGCGACACCGGACATGCGCTGGATATCTTCCTCCGCCTCGTCCCTGATCACATCCACGATATCGTCAATCGTGATCCGCCCCACCAGGCAGCCCTCTGCATCGACGACAGGCAGCGTTACCAAGTCATACCGCTCCATGAGGCGGGCAACATCCTCCTGATCCATGTCTGTCGGAACCGTCACGATATCCTGTTTCATGATGGCCGAAACAGGTGTCTCTGCTGGCGAAAGGAGCAGGTTTTTCATGGTGACGATGCCCACCAGCTGCTCCCGATCATCCACCACGAAGAGCGCAAAGATATCCCGGATGGTTTCCGCATGTGCACGTACCACTTCTGTGGCCTGTGCCACCGAGTGATGGCGCAGCACGGATACAAACTCCGTGGCCATGAGCCCACCTGCAGACTCCTCCTCGTAGGCCAGCAATTCCTTGACGTCTTCGGCATCTTCCAACTCCGGAATGATGCGATGGGCCAGCTCTTGAGGTAAATCCGCCAGAACGTCTGCCGCATCGTCCGTATCCAGCTCGTCGATCATGGCTGTGAGACGATCATTCGGAATGGCATCTGCCAACTCCGCGCGATAATCGTCATCAAGCTCTGCCAGAACCTCCGCAGCGGTCTCTACAGGCAGCCAATCCAGTACTTGTTCAGCCAGATCCTGATCAATATGCGACACCACACTGGCAAGATCGGCAGGGTGCAGGTCTGCCAGGATATTGAGCACCATACCGCGTTGCCCGGACTCGATGAGCGTCGAGAGGTCCGAAATAAGCGCGGAATCCATATCCAGCATCCCGCCGGGGCGGGAGGTGTCCAATGGCTTATCAACTGCGGTGGATTCCATGAAAACAGGCAATTAGGATGAGCTGAACTGAGCTTTGATGGGGCACGGCTCGAGTACTCCGACAAAGAAGCCTCGAGCAGCGGTCATCAAGGATAACTCTCGGGACACGCTCTCAGACGGAAGACCTGAGAAGATAGTCTGCGAGGGCGACAAAGTCGTGTGGCGAGAGTTCTTCGGCCCGACGCCCTGCCACGTCTTCTGGCAACACCGGCATATCATCCGTGATGATGCGCGAAAGGCTGTTGCGCAGTGTCTTGCGGCGCTGATTGAAGGCTGTTCGGATCAACGTCCGCAGGAAAGCTGGATTGGCCACATCAGGCGGCTCTGCCGGAAATCGTAGTTTGACCATGGCGCTTCGCACATCCGGCTTCGGATAGAACACATTGCGCGATACCGGAAACAGGATCTCGACCGCTCCTGCCAGCTGTACAGCTACGGAGAGAATACCGTATGATTTTGTGCGCGGCTCTGCCACCAAGCGCTCCGCCACTTCGTACTGCATCATGGTAACGGCTTCGCTTATTACAGGAGCCGCATCAAGCAGCGAGAAGAGAATCTGAGAAGTGATGTAATAGGGAAGATTTCCAATAACATGCAGCCGGTCCGCGTTCATGGACGTTGCCAGGGCGATCCAGTCCGTGTCGAGAATGTCCTGCCGGATGATGCGTACACCCGGCAGCTCCTCTCCCAGTAAATCCGCCGCCCTCTCGTCGATTTCGATGGCTGCAAAACGGGGGAAGCGTTCGGCCAAGAGTCCCGTCAGGGCACCGGCACCTGGCCCAATCTCGACTACTGCATCATCAGGACCCGCATCCAGAGCGTCCACGATCCGCCGGATCGTGTTAGGATCCTGCAGAAAGTTCTGTCCAAGCCGCTTGATAGGTTTGAGCATGGGCACAGGCGGAACGCGTTCGAGCGGACACGTTGCCTGCGGCTGGCCGGACGATCCGTTCTACGTTCTGGTTCAGTCTTTTCCGAAAAGAGACCGGCTTCCTTGGTATAAGAGCGCGACGGCCAGGATCTTTGCAAGGTCAACGGGAGCGAACCGCAGCCATCCTTTGTCAATAGACTCGAACCAGGTAACGTGGTCTGCTGCGTAGTGGAGCCAGATAACTCCCAGTGTGAAGAGCAGAACGGAGCCCGCCATCATCGAAAGGACGCTGCCCGTCAGCCCGTTGAAGTGCTTAGATACGAATCCAACCAGAGCCGCAACGACTGGATAGGCCAGCAGATACCCGGCCGAAACGGCACCAAAGAGATAGGCAGGGCCGAAAGCATCCCCTGCGTATACTGGAAGAAAGAGCCCGAGGAGTAGATACAGACCCTGTGCCAAGAGACCGTTGCGCCATCCCAGATA
>JAAZVD010000079.1 GCA_018623785.1 Bacteroidota bacterium
AACGCCGCCCCAACGGCCTCGTTTACAGCGTCGAGCACATCGGGGCAGGCGCCGCACGCAATTGACTTTGATGCCTCCGCTTCGAGCGATCCTAACGGCGATGCGTTGACGTATGCCTGGGACTTTGGAGATGGCGCGAGCGGCACGGGCGCTACGACCAGCCACACGTACGCGACGGCCGACACGTTTGCCGTGACGCTAATGGTGTCCGATGGCAGCCTAAGCGATGCACAAACCCTCGAGGTAACCATTGCTTCGGGAGTCAGCACAGAGGCATCCGATGGCCCCGTCACGTTTGCGCTGTACCCGGCCTATCCCAATCCCTTCAATCCCACAACCCGCATCGCTTACAGCCTTCCTGAACCCCGCTTTGTTTCCATATGGGTCACGGATATGACAGGTCGGATTGTTGCGCGCTTGCTTGATGGCAGCATGGTGGCGCCCGGTCGTCACGAAGTAGCGTTCAATGCTTCGGGGCTGCCATCCGGAAACTACATCATGACTGTTCAGGCTGGTTCTGAGAGGAAAACGCAGGTCCTGTCGCTTCTGAAGTAGGCTCTGTTGCTCCACGGAAATACAGGACTACCTGACCTGCGAGCAGAGGAAACAGACCCGCGGGCAGTATCAATGCCCACTCCAAGGCTGATGGAGGCCTAAGGACAAGGACGTCGGATAGGCCAGGGACGTAGAGAGCAGTTAGAATGAGGGCTGAACATAACAGCAGGGATCGCAGGACCCATCTGTTCTTGACGATGTCATTAGCCAGTACCGACGTCTGAGCGCTACGCATATTGAACACGTTCCATATTGGTCACGATCACAACGGCTACTGCAGCGGCCTCCGCAATCTCCCCAAAGAACAAGGCGGCCATTGCGGCTACGATCAGCAGGGCAACAATCACACTCCGGAACTGACCGATAAGAATGGAAAGCGGAGTACGTCGGCGATGGGATCGGAGCACATTGGGGCCGGCTGCTTGGCGACGCTCACGAACCTCCTGATCGGTCAAGCCCTCTGCAGCATGTGATATCACCGCAGATAAGGCTGATTCCGCGTCGAGAGCCCACCACGAACGAACCTCGTCAAGCGTTTGGGTCGTTGAATTGACAGGGACCATGGCATGGTTGGTTTGATGATTCCTCTCTACAGGTGCAAGCAAGCGCCTATCCAAGTGAAATGGCGCCACTGACACCCTTTGATCATACGGTTCCGGACGCTTTACGCGTGTAGGGCAGACCCTGATTGTAACGGAACAATCCATTGCCGCAGCTGTCCATACCGACATGCTATCTGAGAGGAAATCCCCACTTACGCGACGTCAGGCGGCTCATCTTTACCGTCGAGCCTGTATGTCAGCAGACCCACTCAAGGTTGCGTCTGCCGTGGGACGTACGGCTCGTGAGGTGGTGGAGGAATGGGTGGCAGAGCCACTTTCTACGTCGTTGATACCTGGTCCATCATGGCTGTCACGACTCTATCCGCCAACCACGGCCTCAGACGACGACGTCAGGCAGTTCCTTGAGGACAACGAGTATTATGTGGAGGAAGTGCGGGAGTTGTGGCTGAAGGACCTTCTATCCGGATCGTTACGGGCTCGAATGACCCTGTTTTGGCACAACCATTTCGTTACGGATGTTCGTAAGTATCGATATGGCGCATTGGCGTTCAAATACGTTCAGCGCTTGACCCTCGGTGCGCTTGGCGACTTCAAAGCCGTCACACGCGGATTTACCCGTGATGGCTCCATGCTTTATTACCTGGATGGGCGGTTCAATCGACGCAGCGCACCCAACGAGAATTTTGCCCGCGAACTGCTTGAGTTGTTTACGATGGGACCCGTGGACAGGAGTGGCAATCCGAATTACTCGCAGCAGGACATTGAAGAGGCTGCACGAGCCGTGACCGGATGGTCCATGAATGTCCGATCGAGCTGGGATGCTTACAAATCCTCGTACAACTACGATTCCGGTCAAAAAACCATTTTTGGGCAGACGGGAGCTTTCGACCAAGACGACCTGATCGACCTGATTTTCGAACAGCGTGGTTCCGAGGTTGCATGGCATCTGGCCCGGAAACTGCTCCGGGAATTTGTCCATGCCGATCCCTCCGATGAACTGACTGAAGCACTCGCCGATCGGATCGCTTACCACGACTTCAATGTTGGGGAGATCCTGAAGGATTTACTGGCATCAGAAGCCTTTTTCGATCCCAACTACGAAGGGGTGCGAATCAAGAGTCCGGTTGAATATGTTCTCTTGGATATCACGGCCTACGTTGGGGCACCCCAGGACGATCAGCTGGTGCTTTTGGCCAATGCTCTGGGTAATCTGGGACAGGATTTGCTGTCTCCGCCCAATGTGGCGGGATGGCCGGGGCATCACGCGTGGCTCTCGACGGACACGCTGCCGCAGCGCTGGCGCTCGGCCGACTCGTTTCTGAATCCATCCATCACCAAGATTGATTATTCCAAGGTAATGGCCGCTTATGCGGGTTCGGATGCCACCCATCCGGCCGTTGATCTGGCCCTCAATCTGGCGGACTCTGTTCTGGCAGTACCTGTGGAATTGGTAGAAGTGCCGGAGATTACACAGCCATTTGAAGGTGATCTGGATCAGCAGCCACTACCGGCAGAGCTTCTCGACGGACCTTCACAGCGGATCAATCTTGTCAAGCTGTTTTTGGGTTCGGTGCCCTGGTACGAGTGGGATCCCTCACAACAAAGTGCCTGGATTATGGTTCGCAACTACATCGTGGCACTATCGAAATTCCCGGAATACCAACTCAGCTGACATGTGTACTCATCACGGATCCAGATTGGAGGATGGAGCCCTGCACAGCGAGGCGCACCAGACATGGTCCCGTCGTCAGTTCCTGAGAGGTATGGCCGTTTCGGGAGCCGGAGTCACGTTGGGGCTGAATGGTCGCACCGTGCGGGCGGCCATGACGGATCCTCTTCTTGGGGCGCTTGCCGGGTCGTCTTCTGATCGCATTCTGGTCGTCATCCAACTTGCCGGTGGTAATGACGGTCTTAATACCATAGTACCCATCGGTAACGACGTCTATCACAACGCACGCCCGAATATTGGTATTCGCAATCCGATTCAACTGAATGCAGAATTGGGCCTGCATCCCTCGCTTTCACGACTTTACCCCTTGTTCCAAGATGGCCTCCTGCAGGTTGTCCAGAATGTTGGGTATGCAGCCCCGGAGTTGTCCCACTTCACGTCGACCGATGTCTGGTTGTCTGGCAAGGATGCGAACGAACTGGAGAATACAGGTTGGTCGGGTCGTTTCCTTGAGCAGGAGTACCCGGCCTATGCCGAGGATCCACCTGATCATCCTATCGCCCTGCAGATTGGAGCCTCTACACCCTTACTCTTTGCCGGGACGGGGCAGTCCCTGGGGGTTACGTTCCCGAATGAATCCCTGCTGAGCAGACTGGCCAGCTCAGGCCAGCTTTTTGATGAGCAGAATGTGCCGGATACCCTGCAAGGGCAGGAGATCTCGTTTGTCAGACGGGTGTCGAACGATGCCTTCGTCTATGCCAAGGCCATCAAGAGCGCGTATGAAAATGGTGCTAACCTGGCCTCGTACGCCGGTGGTAGCGGGCTTGGCAGTGATCTGGCCACGGTAGCTCGGCTCATACGCGGAGGCTTGGGTGCGCGAATCTATCATGTCAGTATGGGAGGTTTCGATACCCATGCTTACCAAGCGGGCACCCATGGTACGCTCATGAGCAGACTTGGAGCGTCCGTGGCTGCCTTTGTTCGGGACATGGAGGCAGACGGCCTTTTGGAAAGGGTATGCGGCGTGACGTTTTCCGAGTTTGGTCGACGCGTATACCAGAACGGGTCCAGTGGTACGGATCATGGAACAGCGGCGCCCATGTTCGTTTTCGGTAACGAACTCTCGGGCGGATTACTCGGAAATGCTCCGGATCTGACCAATCTGGACCCCGCTCGTAACCTGATTGCAGGTATCGATTTTCGATCTGTTTACGGCAGCCTCCTGCGGGATTGGTTCGCGATGGAGCAGGGTCACGTTGATCAGCTCTTCAACGGGGCCTATCCGGTGCTCAACCTCTTCAACAGTAGCCTATCCACAGCTGTCGAGGGCCCCAGGGACGTTCCCGAAAAGATTTCGCTGGACAGTGTCTATCCCAACCCGCTTCGTTCTCAGGCCCGCGTAGCGCTCACACTGCGAGAGCCGGGACCCGTGGTCCTCTCCATCGTGGATATGCTGGGGAGACCTGTAATCACAGACCATCTTGGTGTGTTACAATCCGGGCTTCATGATATCGGATTCGAGATCCCCTCAACGACGGCGGCGGGAACGTATCTCATCCGGATACAACATAATGGATTTTCTACGGTCCGTCCCGTTCAGGTAGTGGAGTGACAGGAGTTGCAGGTTTGCAAGAGGGCCTCTCGGCGATTGCCGGTACCGAAACAGAACAATGGGTGCGTACCCGGGTAGGATGATCAGTCCTCTTTCGCCCTTACCGGGAGAGGTATATCTACGAACCATTTCTGTCGACGCCGATGGCACCTACATCCTCCCACCGGCGCCTGAAAAAGGAACTCGGACTGTTCGACGTGTTTGCGGTCAGTACGGGAGCCATGTTCAGCTCTGGGTTTTTTCTGCTGCCGGGGCTTGCAGCTGCACAGTCCGGGCCATCTGTGGCTTTGGCCTACCTGATTGCTGGCGTACTTATTTTGCCAGCCATGTTCTCAGCCGGGGAATTGGCAACAGCCTTGCCACGGGCGGGAGGGGCTTACTACTTCCTTGATCGAAGTCTGGGCCCGCTAGCCGGTACGATAGGGGGGCTGGGTACGTACTTTGCGCTGACACTCAAGACGGCTTTTGCGCTTATCGGCATCGGAGCCTACGCCGCCTTTTTTGTTGATTTGCCCATCAAGACGGTTGCGGTCATGTTGACTGTGGTCTTCATGGTCATCAACGTTGTTGGTGCCAAAGAGACCACTGCTTTGCAGCGGATTCTAGTCACCGTACTTCTTGTAGTGTTGGCGTTCTTTACCATCCAGGGACTGATCTATGTTGGATGGAGTCAGCCTTCTTCTGTGACTCTGGAGCGGCAAGTGCCCTTTTTCCGATTCGGGCTGAGCGGTTTGCTGAGCACGGTTGGCTTCGTTTTCGTTTCCTATGCTGGCCTTACAAAGGTGGCAAGCATTGCAGAGGAGGTCAAGAATCCTGACCGGAACATCCCGTTGGGGATGATGCTGTCGCTAGGAATTACGACGTTCATCTACGTTGCCGGCGTCTTCATCATGGTCTCGGTACTTGAGTTCAATGACCTGCGATCAGACCTGACGCCCGTGGCAACGGCAGCCAACGAGTTTTTTTCATGGCTCCCTGGCCGCTGGGGTTTGATGCTGATTGTGGTTGCCGCGTTGGCTGCATTTGCATCTACGGGTAACGCGGGACTGATGTCTGCCTCCCGGTACCCCCTGGCTATGGCGAGGGACCGTCTTCTCCCCGGATGGTTTGCCAAGCTCAGCCGTTTCAACACACCATTGCCCTCCATCGTAGTCTCCGGTGGTATCATGATTGTGTTCATTCTGGCGCTGGACGCCGAGGGAATCGCAAAACTGGCCTCCGCTTTCCAGTTGCTGATTTTCATCTTCCTTAATCTGGCCGTCGTTGTCATGAGGGAGAGCCGGATCCAATCCTACGACCCTGGCTATCGTTCGCCCTTTTATCCATGGGTTCAACTGTTTGGTATGGTTACCAGTGGAGCCTTGATTGCCTACATGGGGTGGATGGCCATCCTCTTCACCATTGGGGTTGTTATCGTTTGCGTTGCCTGGTATCGGTGGTACGCGAAAGACAATGTGCGTCGCGATGGCGCCATCTATCATTGGTTTAGCCGGCTTGGAAAGCGCCGTTTCGAGGGGCTCGATGTCGAATTCAGAGGTATTCTCAAGGAAAAAGGCTTGAGGGGAGAGGATCCTTACGAGGAGATCATTGCGCGTTCTTTTGTAGTCGACTTTTCGGAGCCAAAGGTGTTTTCCGAGGTCGTTCAGGAGGTAGCCGCGTTTCTCGCGCGCAGATTGCCCTCATCGCAGTCGGATATCGAGGAGCGCATCATGGCAGGAACCCGCGTTGGTGCCACGCCGGTCACACGAGGCGTGGCGCTGCCGCACTTCCGTACCGAGGCCCTGGACCAGCCAGAGCTGGTACTGGTTCGTTCGAAGCATCCTGTTTTCGTACCCGGTGATGACCCGCTGACCCACGACGTGGAGGAGGATAAGCAGGTTAAGACGCTGTTTTTCCTGGTAAGTCCCGAATCAAATCCGGGACAGCACCTACGGATTCTAGCTCAGATTGCCGGTAGAGTGGATGAGGACAGTTTCCAGGACGACTGGACTAGCGCCCGGGATGAGCAGGAGCTCAAGGAGGTCATGCTGCGCAATGATCGCTCCCTCACTGTCAACATTTCAGGCAAGGAGGCAGGAGCGTGGCAGAATTGTCAAATCATGGAGTTGTCGCTGCCGGGATCTTGTCTGGTTGCACTGATACAGCGGGATGGTGAAGTTGAATTCCCTCGCGGATCTACCCGCTTCAGGGAAGGCGACAGGGTTACCATCATCGGAGAGCCCGAGGACATCAAGACACTGCGCAACCAGTTACGAGCTATGTCCAGGTAGCCTGCAAACGGAATTCCTGCTTCAGGTGTCCCGCCTAGTAGCCCACTGCTCGTCCCTTGTAGCTGCGCGAATCGGCGGCGCCGTGCAACAGGCCATTCCCATAGTCCACATGGATTCCCATGGCTCGGCCTTGACTACCCCGGAAGACGACTTCATGACCAAGTGCCTGGTATCGATCAATCGTATCCTGACTGAAGTATCCCCTTTCGAAAGAGGAACGATCAGGTAGCCACTGATGATGAATCCTGGGTGCTTCTATAGCCTCTGCTACGTTCATTTCGTGATCAACAACGTTCAGGATGACCTGCAGCACGGTGTTGATGATGGTGCGTCCACCCGGGCTTCCAATAGCGAGCACAGGACGACCATCTTTTGCGACAATGGAAGGCGTCATGGACGAAAGCATCCGTTTTTGCGGGGCGACGCGATTTGGTGCTGTACCAATATTGCCATTCCGGTCTGTGTACCCTGGTTTTGGGTTGA
>JAAZVD010000080.1 GCA_018623785.1 Bacteroidota bacterium
AAACCGTGTGAATCCATCATGCCCCGGTCGGCTGCAACCCCGCGAGTCCTGATAGTAGGCGCCGGCCTGGCCGGCGCCTCGGCCGCGTGGCACCTGAAGAAAGCCGGACACGAGGTCTTGGTGCTGAATACCTCACAGGATGATATCCGGGCCTCCGGAATCGGCGGTGGGCTGGCCAATCCAATGATGGCGCAAAAGGGGCGCCCCACCTGGATGGCACGCGCTGCACTGGACATATTGGACACGATGGGCGTCGACACGTCACCCCGGCCGCTGGATCAGACGGAGACGATGGCCGCCATTCTGCGGCCGGCCAGAGATGCCGCCCAAGCGGATGCCTTTCGGAACGAAGCGGCGGACCATGCGGACCTGGGTACCTTCGTAGAATCCTCTGATTGCCTGCCCTGGTCATCGTGGGTCAATGTGCAGCACGGTGCTCTGTTGGTTCACCGAGGGGCCGCACTTGACCTCAGAAAAACCGCACAACGCTGGTTGGGAGAGACTGAACCCATACGTATCGACGCCGACTGGCACGCAGAAGACTCCGGGGAAAACGTTACCGTGATGTCAAGCGAGCAACGCTTCGAGGGCACCCATCTCCTGCTTTGCATGGGATACGGCATGCTCACGCACCCCCTTACCCGGACCCTGAAACTGCACGGTATCAAGGGACAGATCATTCGTCTTAAAAAACCCGATGGACTTCCCAACCCCCTGCCTCCGATCTCATCGTGGGCGTACCTCGTGGATGCTGGTGATGGTACCGTTTGGGTGGGCTCCACCTTTGAGCGGGACTGGGCAACCCTCGGTCCTACTGCGGAGGCCACACGTGCGCTTCAGGAACGGGCAGGCGATGTCATCCCGGCACTCAGAGGCGCTCCGGTGCTGGAGGCCAGAACCGGCATCCGTGTGACCGTACCAGGTACCAGACGCCCCATGGTAGGTCCGCTTCGCCCCGGATCCCGCATACATGTCCTGACCGGCCTTGGTGCGCGTGGTGCGCTGCATTCGGCTTGGTTGGGGGCACAGATTCCCGGCTTTTTCAACAATCCGGAAGCGATTCCAGAAGTATGCAGGGTTGTCCATCGGGCGGCTGCGTCCTAACATTCCGGGCTATCATTCATCTCTCCACCCATACCTGATCCCATGGCAGACACTCCGAATACGAACGTTGCCGACATCCTTGAAGGCGATGCTTCCTTCCTGCTTGATCATACCTGCACCACCATTGACAAGAGCACCCTGCATCTGCCGGGGCCGGATTTTGTCGAACGGGTCTGGATGAATTCCGACCGCAACATCCCGACGCTGAACAACATTCAGCGTCTGTTCGATACCGGACGACTCGGCGGGACCGGGTATATCTCCATCCTTCCGGTGGATCAGGGCATCGAGCATTCGGCGGGGGCTTCGTTTGCCAAGAATCCGGCCTACTTCGATCCGGAAAACATCGTCAAACTGGCTATCGAGGGAGGGTGTAACGCCGTTGCCTCTACGTACGGAAACCTCGGGATGGTGGCTCGTAAATACGCCCATCGCATCCCGTTCATCCTGAAGTTCAACCACAACGAACTGCTGACCTACCCTAACACCTTCGATCAGATCATCTTCTCCCGCATCGAAGAAGCGTGGAACATGGGCTGCATTGGCGTTGGTGCTACCGTCTATTTTGGCAGCGACGAGTCAAACCGTCAGCTGGAAGAGGTCAGCGAGATGTTTGCAATTGCTCATGAAATGGGCATGGCGACTATTCTATGGTGCTACATGCGCAACCCCGGCTTTACGATTGATGGCGTAAACCACGAGAATAGCGCTGACCTGACGGGACAGGCCAACCACATCGGCGCCACGATCGAGGCCGATATCCTGAAGCAGAAGCAGCCTACGTCCAATGGCGGCTACAAAGCCCTGAATTCGGGTGACTCTTCCTACGGCAAGTTGGACGAGCGAATCTACACGGAGCTGGCCTCCGATCACCCGATCGATCTGACCCGCTATCAGGTAGCCAATGGCTATATGGGCCGGGCCGGGCTCATCAACTCGGGTGGAGCCTCGGGCAGCAATGATTTGCAGCAGGCCATCAAGACAGCAGTCATCAACAAGCGGGCTGGCGGTATGGGACTCATCTCGGGCCGCAAGGCATTCCAGCGCCCCATGAACGAAGGTGTCGAGATCCTGAAGGCCATCCAGGATGTGTACCTCGACGACTCGGTCACGATTGCCTGACCTACCCAACCATCAGGGTCAGTCTGTGCGGCGTCCCGCCTTCCGGCGGGCCGCCGCACGTCGTTTTACCCCGTGTGGCCCTCCGGATTCATAGCGGGTTGCGCAACCGCAACCGGACCCCTACCGTAGAAAATTCGTTTCTTGGGGTCCATGATGCCCCCTCTGCTGACCTGCTCCCCTCTCCTGATTCCAAGGACAGACGATGACCGACACGCCCGAACCCGATGCCCCCCCTGCCATGCCCGGTCTGCCTCTGCAGTACCCGGCATGGGCTCAGGAGTACGCCCGGAAGTACTTCACCAAGACACTTACGCAGTTCATCTTGTATGGCAACGTCAGGGATCTCGTGCCTACAGAAGACGAAGAAGGCAATCGCATCTACGTCTCGCTCCACGAGTTTCTGGTCACTGAGCTGTTCGCCGCCCGGGACATCGTGCTCTTCTATGACCGCTCATCCGGCATCCACTTTTCGGACAGCATCTCCCAGAAAGATTTCAACCGCGCCCTCTCGGGCTACGACACCATTTTTGGAACAGACTATGCCCAGAAGCTGCCAAAAGACCCGGTACGCGTCTTGTCTGTTCTAGAGAACTATTTCAGACTGCGCCTGAGTGAGGGCAAACGCATCGCCTGCATCATCGACTACGCCGAAACCATCATCCCGATGGCCGAGGCGTCGATGTACTCCTCAGAGGACCGGAACACGTTGGTATTCCTGCAGAAATGGGCCCACGACCCCCTCTTTCTGGACTCGGACTTCACCGTCACACTGGTTGCCCAAAACCTGAGTGAGTTGAACCAGCAGGTGGTCCAAAGCCCATATACCGCCGAAATACAAATCCCCATTCCGGATGAATCGGCACGCGCACACTACGTGGAACATTACCTGGATGGCCGAGAGGAGCAGTGGGAAGCGCATTCGAGCGTGGATGCCAAGCTGCTCGCCTCAAATACTGCTGGCCTGGGCTTCATCCAACTTCGCTCGATCCTGGCCGATGTTCTGGAGAACCACACCGAGCTGACGTTTGATGCGCTCTCGGCCATGAAGAAGGAATTCATCGAGGCCGAAGCGTTCGGCATGCTCGAATTCTTGGAAACGGACCTCAATCTGGACATGGTAGCGGGTCACTCACAGGCCAAGACGCACCTGCGCGCCGCAGCCAAGGCCTTGAAGGCAGGTCGACAGGATGTCATGCCCATGGGCTACCTGGTATCCGGCCCCGTCGGGACGGGTAAGACCTTTACCATCATGTGCTTTGCCGGTGACATTGGCGTGCCCATGGTCAAGCTCAAGAACTTCCGCAGTCAGTGGCAGGGACAGACCGAGGCCAACCTCGAGAAGATCCTGACCCTTTTGCAGGCCATGACCCCCGTGGCTGTCATGATAGACGAGGCCGACGCTGCCTTGGGCGATCGCGATGCTTCCGGAGACTCGGGCGTCTCCAAGCGGGTTTTTGGTCAGATAGCCCAGTTCATGTCGAACTCCAAAAATCGGGGCAAGGTTATCTGGTTTCTGCTTACGGCCCGGCCCGACTACATGCCGGTAGACCTGAAACGACAGGGACGCGCCGAAGAACACATTGCCCTGTTCTACCCGTCTACCCGGGAAGAGCGGGAGGAATTACTGACCGTGATGCTCAAAAAAACGGGGGTCCAGCTGGATCTCAAGGATGTGCCCGATGCGCTGCTCAATGGCGAACGGACGTTTTCAGGCGCCGACATGGAGGCGCTCTTGACACGTGTCAAATTCCGAGCGGCGGCAGACGGACGTATGAAAGGCAACGTGACGCAGCGGGTGCTTCAGGAGGTGGTGGATGATTTCATTCCGCCAACCTATCCACTGGAGGTCGAACTGCAGACGCTCGTAGCCGTCCTGGAGTGTACATCGAAAGCGCTGCTCCCGGAAAAGTACCGGGCCATGGACCGCGAGACCATTGTGCGTCGCGTTGAGGAACTGGGCCACTTGGTCCAGTGAACCCCTCCGTCCTGAGCTACTTTTTCTTACCCGCTTTGGCCTTGTCCGCGGACGCTTCCTCTGAGGCCAGCAACCGATCGTAGAGCTCCCAGCTGATCAGAACGGCGTACGGCTGATTGTTTTTCTGGATCAGGATCCCCTGCTGATTGTCCTTCGCATACTCGAGCAACTCAGAGGTATTAGACCGCAGCTCGGTGATGGTTGCGATGGCATCAATGCCTTTTGTGAGGTACATGCCGTAGGAAGATCGTTGTCTGGGTCTGTGCGAAGCGCGACTGACGTGGGCTCCGCGCCGAAAAAGGAGGGCACCCTATCATGCAAGCCGCTCGTGAGCGGGCAATAATAATACCGAATGTGCCAATAAATTCAACCACAGATTTATCCACAAATTGGAGAGCCTGGCTGGATGCCGCTTCGATTATAGTAGGCAACGATGATCCGATGTCCCTGCGTGGTGGCTTAGAATCTCCTACCTTTCCGACACGGGACCTGGAGGCTTAGTGTCATCGTGTCCCGTGGAACCATATCCAGCATGACCCCTGCTCTTGTTCGAACATCATGCAACTCTGCAAGGTAACCGGGACTATCGTGTCGTCCAGAAAAGCGGCGGCACTGTCAGACGGAAAACTGCTTATCGTCCATCCAATTGATCCCACAGGCAGCATAGTGGGTGACATGGACATGCTCGCCATTGACCCGGGTCACGGTGCAGGTGTGGACGATGTGGTCCTGGTGGCCAAGGAAGGATCCGTCGTTCGTCAGCTGATGGGCAGGGACGATGTGCCGGCCAACGTGATCATCCTCGGTGTGGTGGACGACTGGTCGGCTGAGGCCTGAATCTGACAGGTGCCAGTGGCCGCTTAGTATCGGCAATCCGTTCCCCTGCCGCGGTCCGCAGTAGGACCACGATTTGCCTTGATACCCCAGATACCGGACGCTACTTTGCGTCCCATTCCGCTTTACCCACCAGACAACAGGAATCCATGCCCAAGGAATCCGCCTTCTGTCCCCCAAGCCTGCGGCGAGGGCTGCTCTGGCTTGCCCTGGTCAGTATCTGGCTGCCTCCCATGTCCGCCAAGGCCCAGAAGAACAGCCCCGATATCCCCGTGGTATCCACTGCCACGGCCATCGAGAACGCTCGCATTGTCCAGGCACCCGGACAGGTCATCGACTCCGGAACGGTCGTTTTCCGCGATGGCGTGATAACTGCCGTCGGACGCCGTGTAGCGATCCCCTACGATGCACATATCATCGACGCCGGCGACACCTTAACCGTCTATGCCGGATTCATTGATGCCCTCTCTCATGTGGGTATTCCCGAGCCGCGCAATCAGGGACAGCCAGAGTCCGTTCCGGACCGCAGCAATCCGCCGTTCGAGCGTGCTGGGATTACCCCCGAGCGCAGTGCCCGGACGGCATTGGACCCGGACGATGACTCCGTGGAAGCCATGCGCAATGCTGGCTTTACCACCGCGCTCGTTGCGCCGCGCGGACGCATGCTACCGGGTCAGGCCACGTTGGCCCTCCTGGCGGGCTCGGACGCCTCCGACATGATCCTGCAAGGTGCCGAGCCTATGTTCTTCCAGTTCCAGGGAGCACAGGGCGTGTATCCCGGTACGCCGATGGGCATCATGTCCAAGTTCCGTCAGATATACCGCGAGGCCGATCGGCGAATGCAGCTCGAAGCCATGTATGCCGACGACCCATCCGGTCTGAGCAAACCCCCGTTCGACCGGGTCCATGAGGCCTTCTTTCCGGTGGTTGCCCAGGATCGTCCCGTGGCCATCTGGACAGGCGATGTGCTCGAAATCCACCGGGCCATGAAACTGCAGGAGGAATTGGGCTTCTCCATGATGCTTTTCGGTCTGGAAGGTGGATTCGACACCGCGGAGAAGGTGGCCGCGAGCGGCGCTCCTGTGGCCTTGACCCTGGAGCTGCCTGACAAACCTCGCTGGGCGGCCAAAGTCGAGGCTGACTCGCTACAGCAGGTACTCGATGCCTACGACGACGAGACACGAACGGCCACGTTCCGCGACGTGGAGGCCGAGCAGAGTAACCTGGAATCGCGACAGCTTTGGTCCCGTGCGCGCTATGTGGGTATGGCCGCTATCTACCACGAGGCCGGTGTTCCGTTTGCGCTCGCCTCCATGGGTGCAGATGCCAAAGACATCCACGACAATCTTCGTGAGATGGTCAATGAAGGCCTCCCCGCAGATGCAGCCCTAGCCGCCCTGACCACGAATGCGGCGTCCATGCTGGGTGTATCGGATCGTATGGGTACGGTCCGAGCCGGCATGATGGCCAATCTCGTAGTCACCCACGGCACCCTGTTCGATGAGGACACCACCATCACCATGACCTTCGTGAACGGCCATGCTTTCGAGGCGCCTGCCTCTGAGGGCCGACGCGGTGGCACTTCGAATTCTGACCGAGCCAATTCCGACCGATGAGGATACCCACTATGAACTACACCCTTTTGCTGGCCCTGCTGGTCGTGGTCGTCCACGCCCAGACGGCTCAAGCCCAGGACCTCCTCATCCGGAACGCCACGGTCCTGACCGTGACGAACGGGACCCTTGAAAACACCGACGTTCTGATCGCGGATGGCATCATTGCCGAGATCGGCACCGACCTGCGCGCCCCTCGCGGCGTCGAGGAAGTCGATGCCACCGGCAAGTTCGTGATGCCGGGCATCATCGACGCCCACGCCCACATCGCCCTCTCCTCGATCAACGAGGGGTCGAGCCCGGTCAC
Source organism: Bacteroidota bacterium (assembly GCA_018623785.1). Taxonomy (GTDB): domain Bacteria; phylum Bacteroidota; class Rhodothermia; order Rhodothermales; family UBA10348; genus JAAZVD01. Next base: position 6,956 of record JAAZVD010000080.1, read on the forward strand.
GGCCGAGGTCTCGATGGAAGATGTGACCAATCCGTACCACCTCGGTATCTACCGCGCCTCGGCGGGCGGTGTGACCGTGTCTCATACCATGCACGGCTCTGCCAATGTCATCGGAGGCCAGAACGAGACCATCAAGCACCGCTGGGGCGCCACCGATCCGGATGCCATCCGCTTCGAGGGAGCGCCGCGTACCAT
>JAAZVD010000081.1 GCA_018623785.1 Bacteroidota bacterium
CCCTCGCTGCGGGAGGCCACCATGGGAATGACAGGAAGTCCCAGTTCCTGCTCCAACTTGGCGGTATCGACGTGCAGCCCCACCGATTCGGCGGCATCCGTCATGTTAAGCGCAACAATGGTGGGCAGTCCGGTATCCATGACCTGGGAGACCAAATACAGATTGCGCTCCAGATTGGAAGCGTCCACAACACAGACGACCAGATCCGGGACTCGCTCTGACGGCAGATGACCCATCAACACATCGTAGGCCACGCGTTCGTCAGCGGACTTTGGACTGAGACTGTAGGAGCCGGGCAGATCGATGATTTCTATCGGCGGCTCTCCTTCGAGGCGGCCTACCTTGCGCTCTACCGTCACGCCGGGATAGTTACCCACCTTCTGCCGCATGCCGGTCAGCAGGTTGAAAAGGGTGGTCTTTCCAACATTCGGATTGCCAATGAGGGCAACGCGTCGAAGGGGCTCGTTCGGGAGGTCTGCCATGACGAGAGGCTCAGAGGGGAACCACGTCCACCAACCGCGCCTCGGAGGCACGGATCGACAGATGAAATCCTCGCACCTTCACATCAATAGGATCCCCCAGGGGTGCATAGCGCACCAATTCAATGGCCGAGCCGGGCATCATACCCATCTCCAAGAGCCGCTGGGGCGGGGTATCTGTCGCCCACCCCTCGATCCGGGCTTTCTGACCTGGTTTGAGATCGATGATGGTCATGCCGGCTGCAGGACGCCGAACACATGCTGTGCCACCTCTCGCCGGAGAACTACCCGACTGGCGTCCACACCACAGATCAATGCTCCCTGGTTACGCAGGATGTGGACCGGAGACCCTTCCCGTATTCCCAATTCCCGGAGCCGGGCCGCTTCGGCAGGCACCAGGGACAGGAAAGCCAGGCGCACATTTACGCCACTGGCAAACGCTGTCAAGGGTTGAGGGAGGGAGACGGGACTCATTACCGAGGGTACGTCGTTCGAGGAGAAATCGCGCTGTCAAGGGAGAAGCGCTCGATGGATCGTCGCGGTGCTGCTGTTTACCGCGGTTATTTAGACATAATCTAAATAAGAATCAGCTTCGGTGTGCGAGAAGGTAGCGTAAAATTTGTACCGAGCTACTGCCCCACCGAGCTACTACCCCCTATGCCTCGCCGCTTCACAGGGTCCTCCTCCGGAATGAGGGTTACAGATCGGCAACACACCGCACGCCAATCGTGGGAGTGGTTACCGTTCCCAGGGTTCCGGCGCGCCAATAGGTCTGTGCGACGTATACCTCGGCCGAGTACCCTCCGCCCCGTGCCAACCGAAGCTCCCGCTGACCGAGATCGATCCAAACCGGATCCTGACCGGGTTCGGGGTAGAACTCGTAGAAGTCGCCAATCCACTCAGCCACGTTGCCCCCCATATCGTAGAGACCAAAGAGGTTGGGCTGCTTCCGACCGACGGGAAAGGACTCTGCCATGGAATTGGTTCGATGGCGCACGAAATCATCGACCGCATCCGGATCGTTCGTACCGGGATATATCTGCTTGGCCGGGCCGCCTGCCGCCGCGTATTCCCATTCCTGCTCTGTGGGCAGCCGTCCTCCCATGTACGCACAAAACGCGACGGCATCTTCCCAGGAGAGGTTGCCGGCAGCACGCGTACCCCGACTTGCCTGATCCGGAAGGACCGTCTCCCGACCCGTTTTCCGGGCAAACAGATCGTACTGCTCGAGCGTGGTCTCATATCGGGAGATATGAAAAGGAGCTATGCGAACGCCATGCAGGGGTAGCGCATCCTGGTTGTTGCCAGACACATCGCCCATCAGAAACGGTCCACCTTCAAGAAGTACCCACTCAAATCCGATGGATGCCATCTCGGGCGGCACACGCACGGAGGTGCATGCCGAGAGGGTGATAACCGAGGTGAGAAGGACAAAAAGACGACGCATGGTTGGTAATGTAGTCATGAGCAACAATCAGGTGTACCCGTTTGCCCATTGGCTGATATATTAGTAATATATCAATCAATCCCCCACTTTTGGATGATGTATAGATCCAAAAACATCGCGGATACCCACCTAAGCATATAAATCACGACATCTCCATTATGAGCACCGACTGGAAAGGCGTATTCCCCGCCGTCACGACCAAATTCAAGGAAGACTTCTCGCTCGACTATGCCGGCATCCAGAAGGGCGTCGAGGCGCAGATCGACGCAGGGGTCCACGGCATCATTACGACCGGCTCCCTCGGCGAATCTTCAACACTCTCCTTCGAGGAGAAACAGGAGGTCCTGCGCGTGGCGGTGGAAACGGCCGACGGTCGTGTGCCGGTCCTCATGGGTGTGGCCTTCACGACCACGGCTGAAGCCTGCCGAGCCGTGGAAGATGCCCAGGTCAATGGCGCCGACGGATTCATGGTCCTGCCGGCCATGCTCTACCCCGCTGATCGGCGCGAGACACTGGCCCACTTCCGTACCGTTGCAGACGCCTCGGGCAAGCCCATCATGATCTACAACAACCCGGTGGCCTATACCGTGGATTGCACCGTGGACATGCTCGAAGAGCTGGCTGAGGAGCCCATGTTCGTAGCCATCAAAGAGTCTTCGGACGACGTTCGCCGCGTGACCGATATCATCAACCGTCTGGGCGATCGGTACCAGCTCTTCACGGGCGTGGACAACCTGGCCATGGAAAGCCTCCTGATGGGCAGTGTCGGCTGGGTGGCCGGCCTCGTGTGCGCCTTTCCATCGGAGACCGTTGCCATCTACAACCTGATCCAGGCTGGCCGCATTGCCGAGGCGCGCGAGATCTACCGCTGGTTCAAGCCGCTCCTCGATCTGGACGTTAACGTCAAACTGGTCCAGAACATCAAGCTGGCCGAAGTGGCCACAGGCCTGGGTACTGAAACCGTGCGGCCTCCGCGTCTTCCGCTCGTGGGCGAAGAGCGTGACTTTGTGCAGGGCGTTATCCGCCACGCATTGGACAACCGCCCCGACGTGTCGGACTACGTCTGATTGCCATGAGTGAACAAGCTCCCCCCTATGCCGGCGCTGTCCAGTCCTTGGCCGATCAGGCGTATGATCGCGTGGAAGAGCTTATCGTCACGCTGGATCTGCCACCGGGACACATCTTCTCCGAAAGCGACCTTTCGGATCGGATCGGCATCGGACGTACGCCCCTGCGCGAAGCTCTTCAGCGGCTTGCCAGCGAAGGCATGGTGCGGTCCATGCCCCGACTCGGCATGCAGGTGACCGAGATCGATGCTACCGAGTATTTGGATCTGTTGGCAACGCGCGGGGTGCTCGATGCCCTGCTGGCGGAGCAGGCCGCGCACCGCGCGACACCCGCTGAGCGGGAGGCCATCAAGGACGGGATCGAAGAGATGATTTCGGCGGCCCATGCGGGGGATGAACACGCGTTCATTCAGGCTGACCGCGAAGCGGATCGCCTTATGGAACAGGCCGCGGGCAATCCCTGGGCCGCCCGAGCGTCCGGGGCGCTACACGGACATTGCCGCCGATTCTGGATGGCGCACAGACACCGTGCAGACATGACCCGGAGTGCCGCCTTACACGCGGCCGTCCTCCACCAGGTGGTTGAAGGAAATCCGGAGAATGCTGGACAAGCCTCCCAGACGTTGATAGCTTACCTGACGTCGTTTGCAAAGGATGCCCTTGACCTGTAATAGAACTGCCTGAGCATCTCCGTTTCCCTCCTGGATCCATGGAAACGGGCTTTTTTTCCTCTGAGTGTTTTTGGTATGGCCATACACCATTTTGATTGTATCGATGCCCACACGTGCGGCAATCCGGTCCGCGTGGTCCGCGAAGGGGGCCCGCAGCTCGAGGGAAACACGATGATCGAGCGACGGCAGCACTTTTTGAGGGAGTACGACTGGATTCGGCAGGGGCTGATGTTTGAGCCGCGTGGTCACGATATCATGTCGGGCAGTATCCTGTACCCGTCCACCCGGGAGGATTGCGACATCGGCGTCCTGTTCATCGAAACGAGCGGCTGCCTGCCCATGTGCGGGCACGGCACGATCGGAACCGTGACGGTCATGATCCAGGAGGGCCTGGTCACGCCGGCCGTCCCGGGCATGCTGCGACTGGACACTCCGGCCGGCAGGGTAGACATCCACTATACAACGGAGACACGGGCCGATGGGAGTGAACGCGTGGCACGTGTCCGACTCGTCAACGTGCCCTCATTCCTGTACGTTGAAGGTCTTCGTGTCGAGTGCCCCAATTTGGGCATGCTGTCCATAGACGTGGCCTACGGCGGGAATTTCTACGCCATCGTCGACCCACAGGAAAATTACCGGGACCTGTCCGACCATACGGCTGCCGACCTGATCCGCTGGAGCCCCGTCCTGCGTCATCGTATCAATGAGATCTACGAGTTCGTGCATCCCGAAGATGACCGGATCCGAGGTATGAGTCATATGCTCTGGACCGGCAAACCAACCCAGCCTGACTCCGATGCACGGAACGCCGTTTTTTACGGCAGCAAGGCTATTGACCGCTCCCCCTGCGGCACCGGAACCAGCAGCCGCATGGCGCAGTGGGCGGCCCATGGCAAGCTGAAACAGGGCGAGGCGTTCGTACACGAGAGTATCATTGGAAGCCAGTTCATCGGCCGGGTCGAGGATACCACTACCGTCGGCCCATATGATGCGATCATCCCCAGCATAGAGGGGTGGGCGCGCGTAACGGGATACAATCATATCATGATCGATGACGACGATCCGTACGCACACGGATTCTCGGTCGTCTGAACGAGGAGATAGGCATGAGCAAGGAGACGGGTGTAAGCATGAAGACTGGCATGAGCGATCGATACGACATCATCATCATCGGCGGCGGCATCGTCGGATTGTCCTGCGCCAAAACGCTGGCCGATAGCGGCGCACGCGTTGTCGTCCTGGACCGAGGCAGATACCAGGAGTCTGCGTCCACGGGAAATGCGGGTATGATCGTGCCCTCCCACATCGTGCCGCTGGCCGCCCCCGGCGTCATTGCCAAGGGATTGAAGTGGCTCTTGAATCCGGAGAGTCCGCTCTACATCAAGCCTTCCACCGATCCTGCCTTCGTGAAATGGCTCTGGGCCTTCCAGAAGCACTGCACACAGGCGCACGTGGACCATGGCATTCCGGTCTTGCGCGATACCATCCTCGGCAGCAAAGCGCTCCTCGACGAGTGGTGTGCCCTACCAGGATTTGAGGGGGCCGGCCTGGTCAATACGGGCCTCTTGATGCTGCATAAGAGCGAAAAAGCCCGTAAAGAGAACCAAGAGCTGGCCGACGTGGCCGAGGCGGCTGGCCTGGAGATTGAACGACTGGATCGGGCCGGGACGCTGGAAAAAGAGCCTGCGCTCAAGACGGATATAACGGGCAGTGTCTATTTCCGGCAGGATGCGCGGGTGGATCCGGAAGGGCTCCTTCGGGCGATGGAAGCCCATGTCAGGGAGCTTGGCGTGACAATCGTCGAAGGGGCCGTGACCAAAATGCAGAAAAACGGTCGGTCCATGGTCAGCGTGCAGGTGGGCGACCGGACCCTGTCCTCGGACCACCTGGTCATCGCGGCCGGCGCTTGGACACCGGGCTTGACCAAGGGGCTGGGCACGAAGCTGCTTCTGCAACCGGCAAAGGGCTACAGTGTGACCATCCCATCAGCTGATAACGGCGGCATCGATACCGGCATGCACATGCCGTGTCTGGTTACGGACGAAAAAATTTCGATCACCCCTATGCCGGGCGGGATTCGGTTTTCGGGCACGCTGGGTCTTCAGGGCTACGACATGTCGGTTGATGAGCGACGCTTTGGACCCATACAGCGGCATGCCGAGCGCTACTGTGGCAAGGCGCATGTCAGCCCGCAGCCTACATGGGCCGGTCTGCGGCCGGCCTCGCCCGATGGTCTCCCCTTTATCGGAAGGCTGCCGCAGATGGACAACGTGTGGGTGGCCTCGGGTCATGGTATGCTCGGTGTGACACTGGCCCCCATCACGGGGCAGATCATTGCCGATCTGATCGGTGGCAACAAACCTGCGTTCGACCCGGCACCCTTCCGGGTTGACCGGTTTGACTGAACCAGCGAGATCCCATGAGCACCCGCCTGCCCGGACGACCCGAACTCACTCTTGATGGCGCGGCCTCCTTGGCGGCGATGCAGTTTGGCGTCAAGGTCATGGCCCATCCGCTGCCCAGCGACCGGGATCTGAATTTTCGTCTGGATGACGAGAAGGGACCTGTTGGCGTGCTGAAAATTTCGAACGCCAACGAACATGGGCCCTTCCTCGCACTTCAGGCCGAGGCCATGCGGCGATTGTCTGACGCCGGATTACCGGTGGCATCTGTCATGGGCACAGGCGAATGCACGCTCGATGGCACCACGCACAATACGCGCTTGGTCTCCTGGCTGGCAGGCACGCCGCTCGGAGAAGCCAACCCTGTTTCGCGCGGGATGATGGCGCAAGTGGGCGGGCTTCTTGCCCGCGTGGATCAAGAGCTGGCAGCGATGGATGGCTGTGCTGCACCAACGGAGTTTCCCTGGAATCTAGGCCGCGTACGTACCACGCTGGAGGAGCGGCTCGATCTGCTGCCGGACGATCGTCGGGCAACCATCCGATATTTCCTGGCACTTTACGGCAGCATGATCGAGCCGCGTAAAGCCGAACTGCCGCATCAGGTAATTCATGGAGATGCCAACGACTATAATATTCTAATCGGGTCCCCTGAGGCCGATGGTCGACCTGTGACGGCGCTTCTTGATTTTGGGGATATGGGTGTCTCGGCCCGCGTTGCTGACCCTGCCATCGCAGCGGCCTACCTGTCCTTCCACGCGACCGACCCGGTGGATGCCCTCGAATCCGTGCTGTCAGGATATCACGCAGAGAGTGCCGTGAGTGCGCTGGAAGTGGAAGCATTCTTTGTCCTGACGGCCCTTCGCCTATGCATCAGCGTCTGCATGTCTGCCCAGCAACGCGCCGCCGAGCCGGGCAACGCCTACCTGTCCATTTCGGAGCAGGACGCGTGGCGGGTGCTGGAGACCTTTCAGGGTCTGCATCCTCGCCTGGTCCACTATCGCCTGCGCGCTGCGCTCGGCTGGGAGCCAGTCCCCGGGGCACCGGCTGTCCGG
>JAAZVD010000082.1 GCA_018623785.1 Bacteroidota bacterium
CCTAGTATATGGGTGGCACGCCGCCCGATGCGAACCGATAGCGGCGCCAAGGCAAAGGCAAAAAGAGCAGCCACGGCATTGTACGCCCCGAAGAGTACACCGACCCAATCCGCGCCGTCGTTGTAGAGCTGGCTGGTGGCATCCATGGCCCCATACACATGGCTCGTCACAGCCGGCGTCATGTAGATGAACATGGAAAACAACCCAAACCATGAGAAGAACTGTACCCAGGCCAAACGGCGCATGGTGTCAGGCATGTTGAACAGGTCGGAAAAGACTTCGCTCAAGCCATCCGTGCCCCCGGCTCGCGTTCGCGCTGCTGCCACATAGAGCAGCACACCGAATGCCATGAGACCCGCACCCAGGATGATCATTTCCTTTTCCAGGGCATCAAACCAGAGAACCAGTAGAGTAAGGACAGCCCCCGCCCCTATCCACCAAGGTGCTCGGGATGAGAAGTGAGTGGCCGATACGGGCTTTGGTATGAGGGCGCCAATCCCCGCTTCCATCTCCGCTTCCACAAAGGCCGCCATCTCTTCCGGAGCGTACTCCCGAACCCGGAAGACCGTCCAGGCAACAGCTGCCAGGAACACCAGGCCACCGATATAGAAGGCATAGGTCACTGAGAGCGGAATCTGGCCGGCAGGAGCTGTGTTGGATACGCCCATCCAGTTGGTCAGCATCCAGGGCAGTAGGGAGGCTACGACGGACCCAGTGCCAATAAAGAAACTCTGCATGGCAAATCCCTTCGTTCGCTGCTCGCTCGGGAGCATGTCCCCCACGAAGGCACGGAAGGGCTCCATGGACACATTGATCGACGCATCCAGGATCCACAATAGCCCTGCCGCCATCCAGAGGGCAGCCGAGTTAGGCATCAAAACCAGCGAGATGGATGCCAGGATGGCACCCACCAGGAAATACGGGCGACGGCGACCAAGTCGACCCCACGTTCGGTCTGACACGTGCCCGATAATGGGCTGCACGATCAGGCCCGTAACAGGCGCGGCCACCCAGAGAATGGCCAAACTGCTTTCTTCGACTCCCAGGGTCTGCAGGATCCGGCTGAAATTGGCCAATTGCAGGCCCCATCCGAACTGGATGCCCAGGAATCCAAAGCTGATGTTCCAGATCTGCCAAAAGGAAAGTCTGGGTTTTGTAGTCATGACGCACCGCTTTCGTTTGATCCGTGTAGCACCGGAATATCGCTCCGCGAATGCATTCATGCGTCCGGTAGATCACTTTTTCCCGGGAAGGTCCAGCCTACATGGCCATGGTGGTAGCGCATGATACATTTGCCCGGGCTATGGGTGGAAACGAGGACCATGAAGCATGCTCGCGAACGTATATTGCGCCACGGTCAGTAATGATATCGACACGGAACAGGGGGCACGAAACGCACACGCGGATGAAGCGGTGGATAATCAAGGAGATAGAATCGCCCGAGGCCGTCGATGCGTTGCAAGATGCCCTCAATAACATTGCCTACCCATTGGCCCGGGCACTCACGCTCCGCAACGTAGATACGTTCGAGGCGGCCCGGTCCTATTTCCGCGATGGCCTGGACTCCCTGCACGACCCGTTCGAATACGCTGGCATGAACGACGCCGTGGCCCGTGTCGTCATGGCGTTGGAGCGTGGGGAGCGTATTACGGTGTATGGAGACTACGACGTGGATGGAACGACGTCGACGGCGCTCCTCACGCACTATCTCTCCAGTCAGGGAGCCCGGGTACAGTATTTCATTCCAGACCGCTTCAAACACGGTTACGGACTGAGCAAGAAAGGCCTTGAGACCGTACTGGACCTAGGTACGGATCTTATCATTGCCCTCGATTGCGGGGTTACAGCCGTCGAAGAAGCCGTCATGGCCCGGGAAATGGGTATGGAGCTGATCGTCTGTGACCACCACACGCCCCAGCAACAGTTGCCCGATGCTGTTGCCGTCCTCGATGCAAAACGGGCTGATTGTGGCTACCCTTTCAAGGACCTCTGTGGTTGTGGGGTGTCGTTCAAATTGGCTCGGGCCATCCACAGCCGGTTGGGTAAAAATCCGGACGAGCTGCTTCATTACCTAGACCTGGTTGCCGTGGCAACGGCTGCCGACATGGTACCTCTTCACGGAGAGAACCGAATTCTACTTCGCGAGGGACTCAAGCAGCTGAGACATCGTCCCCGCCTTGGCCTTCGCATGTTGGCTGACCAAGCCGGTACCCGGCTCAGCCAGGCCACTGTCCGCTCGATTTCATTTTCTTTGGGACCCCGCATCAATGCTGCCGGTCGTCTCGGGGACGCGGCGCGCGCCGTGAGCCTTCTGCTGGCCGACGACCAGGTCGAAGCCACGGCCCGGGCCCGACAACTCGAGCGACTCAACGAGGAGCGGCGCGCGCTGGACCGCGAAACCCAGAAGCAGGCCTTTGCCCAAGCAGACCGTTTCCTTGCCGGAAGGGATCGGCATGCCCTGGTGCTGCATCACCCCGACTGGCACCTTGGTGTCATCGGCATCGTGGCCAGCCGCCTGGTCGAGAGGCACTATCGACCGGCGGTCATGTTGACCACGTCGGGCCCTGTCATCAAAGGCAGTGCCCGTTCCGTAGCGGGCATCAACATCTTTGACGCGCTCACGGCCTGTGAGGACCTGCTCATCGAATACGGCGGCCACGATTACGCCGCAGGACTGACTCTGAAACCGGAAAACCTTCCCTCTTTCATCGACCGCTTCAACGAGGCGGTCCTCTCCTCGGTCTCTGCCGACACGTTGATGCCGTTCCTGGAAGTGGACGCCGAGATGCAGCTCTCAGACCTCGATGATCGTTTTTGGGCCGTTCTGAAGCAGTTTGAACCCTTCGGACAGGATAATCCTCCTCCTGTCTTCGTAGCGCGGAATCTGGATCTCGTAGGCCCGGTTGCCGGTGTGGGACAACAACGGGACCATGTTAAATTCGCTGTACGAGCGCGTGGTTCGGACCATCCGGTTCGCAACGCCATCGGGTTCGGCCTGGGCAAATACCTCACAGATCTCTCGGAGGCCAAGACGCTTGGAACGCCGATTGCGTTGGCTTTTTCGATCGAAGAAAATACCTGGAACGGGAAGACCAGTCTGCAGCTCAACGTGCAGGATCTACGGCTGGAAGACGCCGCCTGAGCCCCGATTGGCGCGCGATTTTTTGCGAATAGGCACCATTATCGGCACGGCCGATGCGAACGCCCACAGGCCATTATGTAACATTACCCCGGCAGAACTATCTTAACGCCGGGAACACTTGTTATGACAAGTTAATACAAGGATCCTCATCATTCTGATACACACCCATGATCGACTTCATTTCACAACCCTGGCCCTGGTACGTCGCCGGACCTCTGATCGGCATCGTCGTACCCATCCTGTTTCTGATCGGAGGCAAACAATTCGGACTGTCGGAAAACCTGCGGCACATGTGCGCCATGCTCCCAGGCAAGGCTGAGTTCTTCAACTACGACTGGAAAAACGGAGCTTGGAATCTGACCCTTATCCTCGGCATTGTCATCGGGGGCTGGATTGGTACCAGCCTACTGGCCAATCCCGACCCAATTGGCATTTCGGATGCCACCAAGTCGGATCTGGCGCTGCTTGGCATAACCGGCTTTGACGGCATGCTTCCCATGGACATTTTCTCCTTCGAAGGGTTGGCCTCGATGCGTGGCTTCCTCATGATTGTGGTCGGTGGCTTCTTGGTGGGATTCGGAACGCGCTACGCAGGTGGATGCACCTCGGGACACGCCATTTCCGGCCTTGCTGACCTGCAGTTGCCATCGCTTGTTGCCGTTATCGGCTTCTTCGTCGGTGGCCTGATTGCCACGTTCCTTCTTCTTCCCATCATACTGTAGGGCACTACCATGACCGCATCCAAAAATACGATCGGCCGTCTGCTTCCCTACCTGCTTGTGGGGATCTACTTCGGCATCATCTTCACCAAATCCGAAGTCATTTCCTGGTTTCGCATCCAGGAGATGTTCCGCTTCCAGGCCTTCCACATGTATGGCATTATCGGCAGTGCCGTCGTTGTGGCAGCCCTATCCATACAGATCATCAAGCGTTTCAACATCCGCTCGTTTGACGGTTCTGAAATCAACATTCCCCCCAAAGTGATGGGCAAAGGTACCCGCTACTGGCTGGGCGGCATCATCTTCGGTCTGGGCTGGGCCCTGACCGGAGCCTGCCCCGGGCCCATGTTTGCCCTCGTAGGCAGCGGTGTGCCCGTTATGCTCGTTGCCATAGCTGCGGCTGTTGCCGGCACGTATACCTACGGTGTACTCCGGCCGAAACTGCCTCATTGACGCGATACGGACGCCGCCCGGTCGACTCCTCCTGAAATTCTCCAAAACAACCACCCGGTAACACCACCATGCTGTTCAGACAGATCTGGGACGCAAAGCTGGCCCAGTATGCGTACCTCATCGGCTGCCAGGCTACTGGCGAAGCCATTATCATCGACCCCGAGCGTGACATCGATCAGTACCTCGAATTGGCTGAAAAAGAAGGCCTCGAGATCACGGCGGCCGTGGACACCCATATCCACGCAGACTACCTCTCCGGCATGCGTGAATTTGCCGAGCGGGGCGTGCACGTGTACGCTTCCGATGAGGGCGACGCCGATTGGAAATACGAATGGCTGATCGGATCGAACTACAACTACACGCTCCTCAAACACGGGGACGAGTTCAAGATCGGCAACATCAAACTCACGGCCGTCCACTCGCCCGGTCACACTCCCGAGCACCTGTCCTACCTGGTAACGGACCTCGGTGGCGGTGCTGACCGCCCTATCGGTATTGCATCGGGAGACTTTGTATTCGTTGGCGACTTGGGTCGTCCTGACCTGCTCGAGTCCGCTGCCGGACATGCGGGTGTGATGGAGCCTTCGGCCCGTACGCTCTACAATTCGGTCCAGCATTTCCTGAAGCTGGATGACTTCATCCAGGTCTGGCCCGCCCACGGCGCCGGTTCGGCCTGTGGCAAGGCCCTGGGCGCTGTGCCGACCTCGACGGTTGGATACGAGCGCGAGTACAATGCGGCCATCGATGCTGCCTTGCGCGGCGAAGATGTCTTCGTCGAGACCATCCTCGAAGGGCAGCCTGAACCCCCGATGTATTTTGCCCGCATGAAGCGGGACAACAAGATTGGACCGAAAGTCCTGGGAACGCTGCCGCAACCGAAGCACCTATTTGCCGAGGATCTGAAAGCGTTGGGGGGCAACACAGAGGTAGCCGTGCTTGATACTCGCCTCGACCGCTCGGCCTTCATGGCGCGCCATCTTCCAGGATCGCTCTATGCCGGGTTCAACAAAGCCTTCAACACGGCGGCCGGTTCGATTATCGAAGAGGACATGGACATCTATCTGATCATCGAAGAGGAACATGTCGAGGAGGCCGTCCGGGACCTGGTTCGCGTTGGTCTGGACAACATCAAGGGCTATGCCACGCCGGAAACGCTGGAAGCCTATGCCAACCACGGCGGAGAAATGGCCACCATCCGCGAAATCCCGATCGACAAGATCCCAGACACACTGGCTTCGATGGATGAGGCTGTCGTGCTTGATGTTCGCAATACGAGCGAGCATGCGCCGGCGCATATCCCTGGATCGGCCAACATTGCCTATACGCGCCTCTGGGTACGTCGCGATGAAGTGCCGGCCGGGACGAAGATTGTGCACTGCGTCTCCGGTGGCCGGGCGGCGGTGTCGACAGCCCTGCTGGCCCGCTTGGGTCACGATGTGATTTTTGTCAGCGGGGAATGGAAGGACTGGGTCGCCAACCCCAAGAGCACCATCGTCGGTGATACGCCGGTCACTGCATAACCGTCGGTAATTGCCCCGATGCCCACAGATGCGACCATGTCGGTGCATCCTGACACACGGGACATTTAGCACTGGGCAGCGGCGGGCCATTGGCCCGCCGCTGCCTTGTTCCGGCCCTGACCCGCCACCCGCATCCATCCCCGGCGACCTTGCTCGCCACTGGTCTCCGATCCATGCTTTCGCGATTCATTCCTGCCCTTGAGTGGGGCCCCAACTACAAGCGATCCAACCTCTCCGGCGATCTGAATGCCGGTATTACGGTGGGCGTCATGCTCATCCCGCAGGGCCTCGCCTATGCCCTGATTGCCGGGCTGCCTCCGATCTACGGCCTCTATGCCGCTCTTCTACCCCTTGTGGTATACGCCTTCTTCGGCACAAGCGGACAACTGGCCGTCGGGCCGGTGGCCATGGTATCTCTGCTCGTAGCCACGGGCGTCGGAGAACTGGCACCACAAGGATCCCCGGAGTACATCTCGCTGGCTATCCTGCTGGCCTTCATGGTGGGCGTCATCCAGTTGGCCCTTGGCCTCCTGCGCTTTGGCTTCATCACCAATTTCCTCTCCCACCCCGTACTGAGCGGCTTTACGAGCGCCGCGGCCCTCATCATCGGCCTCAATCAGCTCAAGAACCTGACGGGTATTCCCATTCCGCGCTCGAACAGCGTCTTCGAAATCCTCTATGAGGCAGGCGCAGGAATCGGTTCGGCTCATGGGCCAACCCTCTTGATGGGTTTGGGAGGTATTGCCCTGATCGTCGGGCTGCGAATCATATCCCGCCGTTTGCCTGGGGGCCTGATAGCCGTAACCTTGGCCACGGCCATCACGGCTATCTTTGCACTCGATCGAAGCGGCGTAGCCATTGTGGGCACGGTCCCGGCCGGCCTCCCTGCGCCCAGCACCTCGTTCCTCAGTGTAAAGGCCCTGGCCGATCTACTGCCCATCGCCTTGGCCATCTCTTTGGTCGGGTATATGGAATCGATTGCAGTAGCCAAATCATTTGCGACAAAGCACCGGGCCAGTATCGATCCAAGCCAGGAGTTGACCGGTTTGGGCCTGGCCAACCTGGTCGGCGCCTTTTTCCTCTCCTATCCCACGACAGGCGGATTTTCCCGGACGGCCA
>JAAZVD010000083.1 GCA_018623785.1 Bacteroidota bacterium
ATCACGGTGTATCTGCGAGATGCCATCACCGAATCGGATTTCAAGCAACTTCCCCTGTCCGAGTACAGGTACATACACTTTGCCACGCACGGTTATGCCCGTCGAGACCAGCCTCGGCAATCGGGGATCCTGCTCGAGACGAATCCGGAACCGGGTGAGGATGGCGTTCTCCGAGCGTATGAGGTGGCAGACCTTACTATTGGTTCAGAGCTCGTTGTTCTCAGCGCATGTGATTCCGCGGTAGAGGGTCGTTGGCCTGCGGATATTTCAGGATTGGCCAAAAGCTTCCTTTATGCCGGGAGCCGGCATGTGGTGGCGTCCGTCTGGCCCAGCGACGATGCGGGCACGCGCATTCTGATGCGCATCTTTTACGCCTATCTCTCCGAAGGACATACAGTAGATGACGCGTTGCGCTTAGCCAAGCTGGATCTCTTGGATGCCGGTGGAGCTATTTCAAATCCCTACTATTGGGCAGGCTTTATCCATATCGGGGCTCCAGGAAGCCTCGATCGGTCCTCGATGTGACGTTACCGGCATCATCCCCGGTATCCTGTAGCCGAACCTGGCATCCTAGAGTGTTCCTACCCTCACGCTACCTCCGTATCCGACCCCTCCCTTTTCTCGATACTCGTATCGATCACGAGAGGACCCGTCAGAATGCGGTGCACAGGACATTTACCGGCAATTACACCGATGCGCTCCATCTGCTCGTGGTCCAGCTCGGTGCCATCGATGGTAATTTTCATTCGGATATAGTCAAAAAGACCCTTGGCACCATCGGGGAGATCATCACCTTCGTACTCGTCCACGCGCTTGCGTTCGTGGTACATTTCGACTTCAACGCCCTCCATCGGCCATTCCTTGCGCTCTGTATACATGCGAAGGGTAATGCCGGTGCAGGCACCCAACGCGCCGAGCAGCAGGCTGACTGGACGCGGTCCCTGGTCGGTGCCCCCCAATTCCTCGGGTTCATCGGCAACCAGGTCAAAGTGATCCAGATGCATCTCGGTCTGATACCTGTGGGTATCAAGCCTGGTGCGGGCAAGGTTGTGTGTGTTTTCAGGAGTAGCCATCAAAGCTGCGACGTTAGTGGAAAAAAAGTGCGGGGGCGCCGCATTCGCGGCGCCCCCGCACCATTTCGAGCAGAAGGCTGCCCGGAATCAGTCTGCAGGGTCAAGAATATGATCAATCCGGTCGGACAGATCACGCAGGTGCAAACGTGTCATGGCATCGCGCGTACGGTCCGCGCCGCGATCGACCAGTGCCTGTACTGTCTCCAATTCGCCCTTGACCAACATGCGCAGGTCCGACTCATCTGCGTCAATACTCTGGAAACCATAGGTTGCCAGAAATCCCGTTGCATTGTAATCGAGGGTCAACAGGTACTCCAACCGATCCACATAGCCGCGCTGCAGGTTACGGCGATAGCTGTCCACCGAGGCGCCTGAATTCAATTCACTGAAAATGGCGCCGCGCATGTCGGTCATCAGTTCGCTGACCGTGTATTGATTGCCATCCCAGCGCGTCTCACCGTCCAGCAGACGAGCCAGTTTCTGAGTATCCAGAAGGCGTGCAATGCCACCCACCTGATAGCCTCGGATGCGGCCCGTGATACCACCGCTTTCGATGCGATCCAGGATGTCGTGACGGATCATCCAGGTAGGCGTCGTGAAGACGTGATCAGCCATCCACTGCACAGCGCGGCGTTGACGCTCTTCCGGTACCGGAGAGTAGATGGCGCCCTCCTGATCTGACGTTTTGGGCTGCTCGTACACCCCGCCCACGTTGGAGGAGACATGGCCAATGTAGCGGCTGTACTGACTGCCCACCTGTCCGTAGAGCTCTTCGAGTTGGCTCCAGTCTTTGCCTTCCTCTTCCGTCCAGTCAATGAGACGATCAAGGATACGCTGCAGGTTCAGAATACCCAGACGAGAGGCTTCCATCTCGTCGTTGGAGATGTTCTCGGTTTGCTGGCGGGGGTCGCCATAACCTGAGAGGAACCACATGGCCGGATCGTCGGCACGCTCCTTGACCCACTCATTAAGCTCCAGAAATTCCTCTTCCGGTGTCCGATTGCCCGGAATCCACGAGTAGGTCCATTTCGTGGCCCAGTCGTCGTACTCTCCAACCATCGGCCCGACCTGCGTGACACCATCTTCGGGCTGCGCCACGTAGTTGAAGCGGGCGTAGTCCATAATGGAGGGAGCCGTACCATCAGTGGCGGTAAACGCCGGGTCACGCAGCTGATCCACCGTGTAGGCGTACGAAGAACCCATGTTGTGCTGAAATCCAATCGTGTGTCCTACTTCGTGGGCGGAAACGAAACGGACCAGCTCGCCCATGACCTCATCCTCAAAATCCTTGGTCTGGGCAGCCGGATTGACGGCGGCTGTCTGAATCAGGTACCAGTTACGCAAGAGCTGCATGACGTTATGGTACCAGTTGATATCGCTTTCCAGGATCTCGCCCGTGCGCGGGTCGTGCACGTGGGGACCTGAAGCATTCTGGATGTCGGAGGCAAAGTATCGGATGACCGAGTAGCGGGCATCTTCAGGGCTGAAATCCGGATCTTCTTCAGCCGTCGGCGCCATTTTCCCAATGATGGCATTCTTGAAACCAGCTGCTTCAAACGCTTTCTGCCAGTCGTTCACGCCGTCGATGAGGGGCTGACGCCATTTTTCAGGCGTATTCTGATCGACGTAGTAGATGATCGGTTCCACCGGCTCGACCAGTTCCCCGCGGGCGTAGGCCTCGGGGTCGGACGGTTCAAGACGCCAGCGGGTGACGTAGCACTTCTCTTCGGCCCTATGCTGCTCACCGTTGAACTCGGTGAACGTAACGGAGAACAGACCTACGCGCTCATCGCACAACCGGGGCTGCATCGGGCTGTCGGGCAACTTGACCATGGACTGCGCCATCTCGACCGTAATCGTGTTGGTCGAGGAGTTCGATGGCGCTGACGTTGCATCGTAGGTCAGCACATGTCGGACTTCCACGTTTTCCGGGAAAGATTTGACCGAGCTGATGTAGCTGCGATCACCGTCCAGGCGACGCACCGAGTAGGAAGAGCGGCGGTAGGAGGGCAATCCGAGCGATGGAATGTCAGAGGTATACAGGCTCGTAGCGTCGATCACCACACCTGTCGTGTCTGCGTTGATAGCCTTTACATCAAAGGCCCTGATGATCGGCTCGAGATTGGAATTACGCACGGATTCGTAGATCGGCGAATCCGCATCACCGCGGTTCTCATATCCCACAACGCGGAGGAAAACATGGTCGCCATTACGCTCCCACCGCACAACCTGAGTGTTTGCCTTTTGCCCGCCATATCCGATGTTATCGGCTGTCTTTGCAATCCGCGTCACCAGCAGGAACTCTGCGCCCAGCATGGCATCGGGGATCTCGTAATAGTAGGTGTCATCGTCCTGGTAGACATTGAAAATACCTTCGTCTTTTACGAAATCATCCTTTATGACCTCGGAAAACACCTTGGGACCATCATCCTTGCTGCTGGAGCGGGACGAACGATCGGGGGCAGCGTCCGAGGGAGCAGTAGTGGCTTTACTGCCTGCGCAGCCAGCAAGAAGAGCAGCGCTGAGAAGAACAGCGGGCACGGAGCGGAATCGCAACATGTATTTCGGGGGAATGGTCCAAGAATGACTGGAAGGAGAAGGAAGCGCTTCGCGCCTCGACAGGCAGCGTTGCCTCTTGTGCCCAAGGTAAAACTCTCCTGCAGGCGATTCAACGCCCTGCGCGGCAATCCTAATCTCGGTCAGCGGGATATAACGCCCTGAACCGCAACAAGCCGATCCGATTGCGTACGGATATCGGCATAATAAACCAGGGTCGTTATCAGACTTTGCAGCTGCGGCATCCCGGTCTCCAACGAACGCTGCAAACCTGCATTGGTCGATACGTAGCGATAGGCATGCTCGCCCTGCTTCATGAGGACATCTCCCTCATACCACCCGTCCTGCGCATTCCAGGACAGGGTATTGGCCTCGATAAGCTGCCAGTCCGAAAACGTACCCACCACGCCTACCGCTCCCGGCACCGGGCGGTTGCCCGGCGGTACGAGCCGTAACCGGACAGATACATATTCTGCTTCATGATTGGCCTCTCCACGTACGCCAACGGCTCCCTGAATACGCGCTTGACCGTTCAGGAAAGGGTCCACGCTGGACCCACCCAGTTCCGCGACGTCGGGCTCCAGCCAGACGCGCCACGGTGAGGATTGCCTGTTCACGCGTTCGATCCGGCCACCCGGACGCAAATCCGCGGTGTTGATATAGAATGGAATGGTTTGCGGTGTGAAGGATTGTCGCGGTTCGAGGAAGAACATCAGATCGGGACTGACCTCCAAGGAAGGCCGCTCGGCGCATCGCATGGCATCGTAGTGCGCATCGCGCATAAAGCAAACCGCGTAGTCGAAAGCGTTGGCACTCAGCTCCTGTGGACTGAACCGCACGACGGGCTGCAGGGAAGCGAATTGCCGTCCTGCGACCATTGGGTTGTCCAAGCGCATATCCAGCGGAGCGGCCTGCTCACTGACAAAGAAAGGGCGCTCCAACAACACGGCCTCCTCCCTGCCCTGCTCGTGCACACGGAGGATGTAATTACCGCTCAGGCGGAAATCAATGCTGTTGTTCGGAAAGGTGTATTCATAGTGGACATAATCGACCCGCGTGGCGCGGGAAGGGCGGTAATCCAGTATATCATCCCGTTGGAATCGAGCCATGTACTCGGCCGGCATGAGGTCCCGCTTCCAAGTTCGATCTGTATGGTAAAAAGTGATGGTCAGCGGCCGGGTTGAACGCGACAACACATCAAAAGCCAGACGCAGCGGCATCCCCTGGCCGAGGTGCAGAATGGGTAGCGCGTTTTCCCCGGAACCTGAGTGCAGCTGTACCGAGGCCACGGTCGCCGCATCCTGTGTGATCAGCGAACCCGGTTCGTTGGCTGTCGGATCTGACCCGCTCCTGACCTCCTCGGAAACCGCACAGGCAGGAAGAAGGACGGTAACAGTGGCCAAAAAGAGCCAGGTACGCATGCGGGTGCGATGTCTCATTTCAGGATGGCGTATACGATTCCAACAGTAAAGACCTCTTTTAGCTGAAACCGATTGCTGACGTCCTTGTCTCGTAGCACGACCCATTCCACATTGAACTGCAGCCAAGAGTTGACCCTCATGGTAAGCAGGTTCTCCCATAACAAGTCCGGGGGCTCGGGCTGGTTGAATGCGGCAAAGAGCCCTAGCGTGGATTTCAGGTGGATGTTTTGGGCGATATCCCGTTCGAATTCCGTGTACGCCTCCAACCCAACCTCCATCTTCATCCGCTGGTCCGCCGTCATGCTGTAGAGCTCACGCAGCCGTTCGATGAGCACAACCGTCTGTTTCCCCCCCAAACCAACGCGCTGTGAGAGCCCAGGCTTATGCTGATACGTCATTCCGAGCGATAGCGTCATAACGCCCGGGGACAGCAAATCGGAGACTTTCTGAGGCAGCGGCCGCCTCTCCTTGAACTGGTTTTTCTCGAAGTTGTAGCCGGGCGCCATTTGACTTCGCACAGTGAATGCTGCCGTCGGCATGAAGGTGCTAAGGGAGCCCAATCCGGTATGCTTGTAGGTAGCTTGTAAGCGAATGATGTCTTCTGCTTTCCGGAAATCCAGCGTGTCCTGTTTTACCGCACCGAACGCCAGACGCAGGTCGTAGCGCCTGTTCCACCGGCCATGATTTTTTTGCCAGCGCCCGTCCACCGCACTCGAAAGTGCCAGCGTATTGATGCCTCCCTCTGCCCAGTTCTGGAACGTCGCCTGTGAACCGGCCAGTTTTGCAACGAGTGATCGCTCCCAAGCGGAAGACGTTGTCGTCGGCTCCGCCTGCTGCGCTCGCGCGGCGAGCGGCATGAGTAAAAGAGCAATCAGGACTCGAAGCGTGCAATGGAGAAAACCCGGGGACGGCACGGCAATAACGACGGGGGCAATAGAGTGGGGAGATACGGCGCGACGATAAACACCCGGGACGAGCGCAAAAGATTCCAATCCACAAGATCACACAAAAAAACCGATCCGACTCCTTGCATCGGGCACCTTTATCCGAACGGCAGGTCCGTCAGAACAACGGCAACCTCCCAATAGCAGCAACCTCCCAAAGGCAGCAACCTCCCAAAGGCAGCAACCTCCCCATGGTAGCAACCTCCCCATGGTAGCAACCTCCGAACGGTAACAACCTCCGAACGGTAGCAGCCTCCGAAGGGTAGCAACGAAAAAGGGCCGCGCCAGAATGGCGCGGCCCTTTTTCGAAAAGAATCAAGGAGGCTATTAGCCTTCGTTCTTCATATTCTGGACTTCGATACGGATGTCCTGGGCCATTCCCTTAAGATTCTGCATGGCCTTGCGTACACGCGTGCCTGCAGCCTTGTTGCCTTTGTCGTAAAACTTGCCGAAGTCGTCTTCGAGACCATCAACAAAGCTTTTCAGGTCGGCGAACTTGCTCATGGGTAATCCTCCAATCTAAAATGAGTTCTGGTTGCAAGGGGCATGGTATGCCTTCTGCTTAACGGGATCAAAGTAAGGGGAATGTTACCACCTGTCAAGGAATAACCTTCATTTCCACGCCGCAAACGGCATTTTAATGAGAGCAGGCACGCAATACTTCCGTGTCATGAGGAACAATAGTTGCACCTCAGACGGCTCCGAACGTATCCCATGCAGCGCTGCGTAAGCCCTTTCATATCAATGCATTTGGACCATCTGTCCCGTGCCGATTTCGTTGACACCACTCACGTACCAGGGTAGTCCCTCCGGCGGCATGGGCAGACCCGAAAGAAAAACGCCATCGCTCATCAACTTTTCCTTCAAGGCGGTGCCCTTCAGAGCAGGAACGGCGGCCCGGAACCC
>JAAZVD010000084.1 GCA_018623785.1 Bacteroidota bacterium
ATGGTTGCCGAGGGCGTACGCACTACGGCCTCGGTCATGGAACTGGCGCGACAATTGAACGTGGAGATGCCAATAACCACGGCTGTGTACAGCATCCTGTTCGAGGCCGTTCCGCCCAAGGAGGCTGTAAGACAGCTCATGATGCGCAGTGCCAAGCAAGAGGAGTGGATCGTTTCCGATCCGGCCTAAGGACCAGGAGTGATTCGGATGACCATCGAAGAGATAAAACGTCTCGTCGCACGTGGAGAGGGGCGTCACCTTGAGTTCAAGCACAGGGTACCAGAACCTGAGCGGTTGGCAAAGGAGGTGGTTGCCTTTGCCAATTCAGGAGGGGGACACCTCTTGATTGGCGTCGGGGATGATGGGAAAATTGTGGGGGTGCGCGACTCTGAGGAGGAGGAGTTCTCTCTGAATCAAGCGCTGGCCATGAACTGTCGCCCAACCATTCGGTGGACCTCGGAACGTATTCCCGTTACTCCCAAGCGGGACGTGATCATGGTCACCGTTCCGGATAGCCACCGTAAGCCGCACTATATCGTTACGAACATTGAAGATGGTTCGGGCCCGGCCTATGTCCGCGTGGAGGATATGAGCATCGAGGCCTCACCCGAGTCTGTAGCGTTGATGCGCAGCGAACTCTCCGGGGACGGGGTGCGATTTGAGTTTGGAGAGAAGGAACTGCTGTTGATGCGGTACCTGGAGCAATACGGGCGGGTAACAGTGGATGGTTTTGCCCAGATAGCAGATATGAGTCGGGAGGACGCCAGCGAATTACTGGTGACCCTGACGCGGGCCAGCGTGTTGGATCAGCATCGGGAGGCCAGGGGTGATTTCTACATGATTCATTACGAAGCCTGAGATCGGCAGGCCTGACATCCCCGGTTAGAGTCGTTCAAGACCTTGGCTTTGGCGAGTCACCCCACACGAAGCCTCTTTTTCGGTATAACGCAGGAAATATTTTTTCGCATGGTCCAGGCCGGGTGAAGATGGTAATCGGCTTTCGTACCTTTCGGTGCTGGCACAAAAAGTCCGTTATTGGTCCCTATTCATGCCTGTCGTAGATGTAATCCCGCTGCACGAAACAACGCGTTCTCGCTATCTGAACTACGCGTTGTCCGTTATTACCTCCAGGGCACTTCCCGACATCCGGGATGGCCTCAAACCTGTGCAGCGACGCATCCTGTATGCGATGTTCATCAATCTTCATCTGTATCCTGACTCGCGCTTCAAGAAGAGCGCGACGGTCGTGGGAGAGGTGATGGGGAAGTACCATCCTCACGGAGACTCGGCCATCTACGATGCCATGGTCCGCATGGCTCAGGAGTTCTCCTTGCGGGCTCCGCTGGTTGAAGGGCACGGCAACTTCGGATCTCTTGACGGCGACTCACCGGCCGCCATGCGGTACACGGAAGCCCGTCTTCGCCCCCTGGCCATGGAGCTACTGGCGGAGATCCGCAAAGAGACCGTGGCTTTCCGGCCCAACTTTGATGGTTCACTTTTTGAGCCGGTCGTTGTCCCTGCACGAGTTCCGAACTTGCTTTTGAACGGCGCTGCGGGGATCGCTGTCGGGATGGCCACTAACATTCCACCGCACAATCTGACAGAACTAATTGATGCCTCGATCTATATGATCGGGTCGCCCAATGCTCGGACTCAGACGCTTGTCGAGAACTACGTCAGCGGCCCCGACTTCCCGACAGGTGGACGTGTCCTCAACACCCAGGAGGAGCTCATTCAGATCTACTCGGCCGGAGAGGGTGCTATCGAACTTCGCGGCGAATACGAATACGAGGGCAAAAGTCGGGTTGTTATCACCTCTATTCCGTACGGTATCACCAAAAGCGCTCTGATTGAGCAGATTGCCGACAACATCATCAAGGGTAAGGTGCCACAGCTTGTTGATGTACGGGACGAATCCACAGATGACGTTCGGATCGTACTGGAGATCAAACGCGGTGCCGACGGCGAAGCAGCCATGGCTTTCCTCCTGAAGCACACGGCTCTGCAGTCCCGTTTCCATGTCAACCTTACGTGTCTGCTTCCAACGGACAATCCCGAGATCGGATCACCATCCAAGGTTGATTTGTCAACCATCTTGCGTCACTTCCTGGATTTCCGCATGGAAGTCGTGGTCAAGCGACTGGAGTATGAGTTGGCTCAGCTTGAAAAGCGGATCCACATCCTGCATGGCTTCGAAAAAATATTCGATGCGCTTGATGAGGCCATTCGAATTATCAGGGCATCAAATAACAAGGCAGATGCGGCTTCCCGGTTGATGCATCGCTTTCAACTTGATGATGTGCAGACGGATGCTATCCTGGAAATCAAGCTGTACAAGCTCTCGAAGCTCGAAATAGATGCTATCCGCAAGGAACTCGAGGAGAAAGAAGCCATGGCCGCCGAGCTGCGCAAACTCC
This sequence comes from Bacteroidota bacterium, assembly GCA_018623785.1. Classification (GTDB taxonomy): domain Bacteria; phylum Bacteroidota; class Rhodothermia; order Rhodothermales; family UBA10348; genus JAAZVD01. The sequence goes on from JAAZVD010000084.1 coordinate 2,418, forward strand.
TTGGGGATGACGGAGCTCGATGGAAGTTGATCCGGACGGAGCTCAAGGAGATCAGGGAGAAATATGCAGAGTCTCGTCGCACGACCATAGCCGGGCCTGACGAAAACATAGAGTATTCCGCAGAGGACTATATCGTTGAGGAAGATGTTTATGTTATTGTAACTGAAGATGGGTGGGTAAAACGTCAACGTTCATACGGTGACGTAGCCAGTATCCGGGTACGTGACGGAGATGCTGTCGCATGGATTCTTCCTGCAACGACCCGGAAAACGGTTGTCTTCTTCTCCAATTTCGGCAAGGCCTACACTGCTCGCGCCGAAACATTGGCAGCCACTACGGGGCATGGAGCACCCATTCAGAAAAGTTTTGATTTCTCAGATAGGGAGCGCATCGTCGGGGTGATATCCATGGACGAGCGGGCATTACCCAAACCTGTCCCCAAAGAAGACTCGGAGCCAGAGCTTTTTCAGGATGGAGAACCCGAGTTGGAAGGCCCCTTCGCCACCGGTGTTACGTCGGATGGCCAAGTACTGCGTATTGCTTTGGAAAACTATGCCGAGCCTTCTACCGTCAGCGGTCGAATGTTCATGAAGGCAAGTAAAGGAGAGTACGTTCTACGGGTAGAGCCTGCGTCGGGTGCAGAAAATGTATGCTTGGCCTCCAGGGAAGGGAATTGCCTCATCTTCCCGGTTTCTCAGGTGCCTGTCATGAAGAACGCTGCAAAGGGTGTTATTGCTATGCGGCTCAATGCGACCGATTCCATTCTGGGATTCACCCTTTCTAATGCGGCTCGGCAAGGGCTTGAGGTGGAAACCTCCAGAGGAAGAGAAGAAATCATCCGACCGACTAAGTTTCCGATTGCCAACCGCGGCAATAAAGGCCGGCTCATCATCAAACGTGGGGACATCAAGCGTGTCGTGTACCCCGTCGTCGAGATAACCGACGGCATGTCAGATTAAGCAGGGGAGGGTGTATTGAGCGCATCAACGTATACCGGCGAAAACATCCAGGTCCTCGAAGGGCTTGAGCCTGTTCGGAAGCGGCCAGGCATGTACATCGGAGGCACCGGTAAACCGGGTTTACACCATCTGCTGTGGGAGGTGGTGGACAATGCCGTGGATGAAGCTACCAACGGGTATGCTACCCAGATTGATGTCATCCTGCACAGAGACGGCCGTTCCATAACAGTGGCGGATAACGGCCGTGGCCTTCCCGTCGATATGCATCCGACGAAGAGGATACCCACGCTTGAAGTAATCCTGACTACGTTGCAGGCGGGCGGGAAATTCGATAGCTCAAACTATATCACCTCCGGTGGTCTACATGGTGTTGGCGCCTCCGTAGTGAATGCTCTTTCTGAAGAGTTGGTGGCTACCATCAAGCGGGACGGTGCAACTTGGGAACAGCGCTATGAACGAGGCAAACCGGTAACTAAACTCAAGAAGACATCCGTCTCCTCACGCGGTAGCGGAACCAGCATCTTTTTCAGGCCCGATGCGGATATTTTTGAAACAGTGGACTTTGATGCCGGAATCATCGCCGAAAACTTGGAGACCAAGACGTTTCTTAATGGTGCCCTCAGGATTGGATTTAAAAACGAGGCCACCGGCGAGAAGCGCGAATTCCATCACGAAGGCGGTATCCAAGAATTTCTTGCGCACAAAGTGGCCGAAGCCAAAATCAGGCCCGTTCACCCCGATCCTTTCGTGCTAAGGCAAGAGGAAATGATTGACGGGGCACGCGTCGAGGTTACCCTGCAATGGTCGGAAGCTCCGCGGGAAACGCTGCACTCCTACGTGAATGGCATACCAACACCAGACGGTGGCACGCATGAGCAGGGATTGAAAAATGCCATTCGGTCTGCGGTGCGATCCTACATGGATACACATGACCTACTGCCAAAGAAACTCGAGATCTCAGCAGAAGATATACGTGAGGGTGTGGTAGGTATCGTCAACCTGTTCATGGTGGATCCTCAGTTCCAGGGTCAGACCAAAGAGAAACTGAACAACCCTGAAATCAAGGGGGTGGTGACAAGTGCCGTTCGTCTTGAACTCGAACAGTTTCTGAACCGTCATCCTTCCACGGGTGATGCGATTGCTACGCGTGTAGTTCAAGCTGCAAAGGCGCGACATGCAAGCCGGGCAGCTGCTACCAAAGTCAGACGAAAGTCCAATGTAAGTCATCGGCTGAACCTACCCGGAAAACTGGCAGACTGTGCCTCCACGACGCCTGAAGACAGTGAGCTGTTCATCGTCGAGGGAGACTCCGCCGGTGGTTCTGCCAAACAGGGAAGGGAGCGTGCTACCCAGGCGATTCTCCCCTTGCGTGGGAAGGTGCTCAACGCTGAACAGGCTACACTAAAGAAGGTCATGGACAACAAGGAGTTATCCAATGTTGTTCAAGCGTTGGGTTGCGGCATTGGGGATCAATTGGATCTGGGTAAGCTGCGCTACCACAAGGTCATCTTGCTCATGGATGCGGACTCGGACGGCCATCACATTTCAACCCTGCTTCTGACCTTTCTCTACCGGTACATGAAGCCGCTGATCGAAGAAGGGTTCGTATTCATTGCGCAGCCGCCGCTCTATCGAATCGATGCGGCCAAGCAGACCTATTGGGCCCTCGATGACGAGGATCGGGAACGGATCATGGCGGATATTCGCAAGCGCAACAAGAGCACGAAGATAGAGCTGCAGCGCTTCAAAGGGCTCGGTGAAATGATGCCGCAGACGCTCAAGGACACAACGCTGGATCCAGAAAAACGTCGTCTTCTACAGGTCACGATTCCGGATGCGGAACGCCTTGTGACGGAGCAAACCATCTCCCAGTTGATGGGAAAGGATGCGTCAGCCAGGTTCGAGTTCATCATGAACAACGTGGACGAGGTGGAGGATCTGGACGTATAGAGTGTGTCCTGCTCCGGTTGCGTCGATGGCTTGACTGGTCTGCTTCGTGACCTCCAAGCCTATTATCAGGCGATCAGTTCGATTCTGCCGGGTATGTCCTCCCGAGTGCCGAGCTTGGGTCGATAGCATTGAAGTGCCGTTCAACTGCAGCAGCATCGACATCCCGATTATAGGGATTCAATTCGTGGACCCGTTGCAGCGCATAATATGCCGCGCGTGGATGGAGGGCGAACTGGTTGCGGGCTTCGGTCGGTCCCTTTGCGACGACACCGAACCACTCCTCACTCATGTTGTTCTGACCGTCTACATAGTCGTGAGTGTAGCCGCCGTTGTGCCACGAAGCATAGGTATCGTGGACATCGAGGTTGGTCTCTTGTCCATATTTCCACCAGCCATCGGACCACTGAAAGGTCAGCCCTCCAATGGCGTTTTCCGAACCCCCCATACCGGCTGCGTTACTGTAGATATCCCTCCAATTACTGATCAGATACCGTGCCTGGTTCAACTGGTCTTCGCGATCCTCGACCGAATTGTATGCATCGGCGCCGAATTCTGTAAAGAGAACAGGGCGGTCGAACTCGGATCTGATACGGGCAAAAAGGTCGGTGAACGATGGTCCCCGATAGGCATTCGTACCGAAGATGTCTATTGCCTGAGCATGTTTGGCTATCAGGTCCAGGTATCCCAGATCTCCGTTGGCCATGGCAACTGGTCGCAGTCTGTCTACCTTCTTGATACGCTCGGCCGTTTCACCAAATAGCGAATAGAGCGGAGTAGCGCGTGCACTATCCTGTTCGACCTCCGGCAGGTTTTCCGTTTCTGCCGACAACCAGACGAGGCCGTAGTTGTTTTCGTTACCCAGCAGCCACATGAGTACACCTGGCGTGTCCTTGAATGCCTCGACCAGGTCCATTACCTCCGTCATGATGACCTCTCTGACGGCAGGATCGGAATAGTTGGTATTCGCCATCCACTGACCGTCCACGGAAACGCCATACCGACCGAGGGGATGATTCAACACCGTATAGATGCCATATTTCTCATGGATGTAAGCCACCCAGCGGGGAGGTACTCCTGCATACTGACGGATGGCGTTGACGCCCATTTCCTGTAGAAGCGTCATCTCCCTGTCCAGGGCCTCTTCAATGACATCGTCAGGCTCGTTCCAGAGGCTGTAGGCGTAGTTCGTTCCGATGGGGAAATAGTCCCAGTTCATTCCCATCACGAAGAAATCCTGGCCGTCAACGGTAACCCGGTATCCGTCTTCGTCCTTCACAACGCGCACTTCTTCCACGTGCGTTTCCTCAACAGGACGTTCTGGCATGGTGCAGGAAGCGAGAGGCATCAAGAGTACGGAAGCCAACAGCCAAGGCAACAATACCAACACGGGAGCCGCTGTTGAACGAGAGCTCGCCAGTCGGTTCATGATGTTGAAAGGGAAACGATGCATGAGTCGTTATC
>JAAZVD010000085.1 GCA_018623785.1 Bacteroidota bacterium
GAAGGTCCGTAGGGTACGACGTACGAAATCGAGACTGCGATTGGAACTGTACGCGCTGCGTAGCCACCTATTGGCACGGCTGACGGCTTCCTCAGGGGATAGGGTTCGTATTCTTAGTCTTGAGTCTGATGTTGTAGAGGTTGCCAAAAGACTCAACGATCAAATTCGTCTGATGGCCAAACTTATTCTTGACTCCGAAATAGCCAGGCAGGGATGACGGGGCGATATGGTCGCTCTGGTCGGTGCGCTTTCATAAACAAAAACGGGCCGGGCTCCTTCCGGAGCCCGGCCCGACAAGAACCGAGACGGGACAACCCGTAGGCGGCTCAGTCTTCCACGTTGTCAATCTGCGCTTTCTGCAGTTTGCCTGAGTAGTCGACGTACACGGTCTTCGTTTCCGTGTAGAACTCGAAGACCTCCCAACCGCCCTCGCGGTGGCCATTGCCAGTCCCTTTTACCCCGCCGAATGACATGTGTGCTTCGGCACCGATAGTCGGACCATTGATATACGTGATGCCCGCTTCAATGTCATGCATGGCATTGAATGCCGTTGCAATGTCGCGCGTGTAGATGGCTGAAGACAAACCGTACTGGATGTTGTTGGCTATCTGGATGGCCTCCTCGTAGGAACTGATCTTCAGAACGGAAAGCACAGGGCCGAAAATCTCTTCCTTGGCGATTCGCATATTGGGAGTCACACCAGTAAAAATCGTGGGCTCGTAAAAGAAACCGTCCTCCAGTCCTGGACCTTCCGCACGTTTTCCGCCAAGTGCAAGGGTAGCGCCTTCTTCCTGTCCGACGCCTACGTAGTACTCAATCTTGTCGAGTCCTTTCTGGTTGATGACCGGCCCCATCTCGGTCTGGTCTTCATTACCGTATCCAAGTTTCAGACGTGTAGCCGCCTCAATCAGGCGGTTGACTAGCTGATCGTGAACGTCTTCATGGACGATCAGTCGGGAAGTGGCCGTGCACCGTTGACCGGTTGTTCCGAAAGCACCCCACAGAAGACCATCCAGGACCAAGTCCAGGTCGGCATCAGCCAAGACGATCATCGGATTCTTTCCACCCATTTCCAACGACAGCCGCTTGTGAAGACGACCGCAGGCTTCTCCGATTTTACTGCCAGTTTCGGTAGATCCTGTGAAGGAGACGGCATCTACGTCTGGATGTTCGACAAGTGCACGGCCGGCAACGGCACTGCCCTGGACCAGGTTAACAACGCCCGACGGCAAACCTGCATCCTCGAACACTTTGACCAGAAGGGCTCCACTGTGAGGAGCATCTTCACTGGGTTTGAAGACCACCGTATTGCCGGCAGCCAGTGCGGGAAACATCTTCCATGTGGGAACGGCAACAGGGAAATTCCACGCGGTTATAACGCCACAGACCCCGATCGGGCGTCGTATGGACATATTGAACTTGTTCGGCATTTCGCTGGGAACGGTATGCCCGAAGAGACGACGAGTCTCCGATGCCGCGTAGTATGCGGTGTCGATGGCCTCCTGCACGTCTCCCTTCGTCTCGAAAAAAGGTTTTCCCATTTCCCGCGTCATCTGGAAGGCCAGCTCGCTTTTGCGTTCTGTCAACAGATCTCCTATCCGGCGAAGTATATCGCCACGCGCAGGTGCCGGCATCCTGCTCCACGAGCGGAAAGCATCACGAGCCGCTCGGACGGCATCGTCCACATCTTCCACACCTGACTCGGGAAAATGGCCGATAACATCAGAATGGATGGCTGGATTGGTATCCTTGAACGTGGCACCGGCGGTTGCATCCTGCCAGCTACCATTGATGAAGTTCTGGTTCAGTACGTCAGACATGGCGTTCGATATAAAGGCAAAAAGGCGAATGAGAGGCGGAAAAGTAGGTTGCTCCGTATACGCTGACAAGCAAAGATTCTGCGCGGAAGGTGCCTTCCAAGCCAAATTGTTCACCGTATATTGCCGGCTCCATCATCACGAACATGCACGTCAGATCCCAAATGCCCAACTTGGAAAGCCGCCTGTCCCATCGGGTCACCTCAGTCCCACCGTCTGGAATCCGACGCTTTTTCGAGATTGCTGCCACGATGGAAGAGGTGATTACCCTCGGGATCGGTGAGCCTGACTTCGTATCCCCGGCGCCTATTATCCGAGGAGCGGAACGCTCGATGCAGGAGGGCAAGACCGGGTACACCTCAAACGCTGGTATTGCCCCGCTGCGGGATGCCATCTCAGAGGATTTGAGGCAGCGATATGGCGTCTCCTATGACCCAGGCACCGAAATTCTTGTTACGGTAGGTGTCAGTGAGGCAGTGCAATTGGCCATGCTTGCCTTGCTGGATCCGGGGGATGAAATCCTTATTCCGGAACCCTGCTTCGTCTCCTATGGACCAGCCTCGATTTTTGCAGGAGGCGTAGTCAAGTACGTCCCTACGTCTGTGGAGAATGATTTTCAGGTGACCGCGGCAGATATTGAAGCCCAGATCACGTCTCGTACGAAGGTTCTGTTTCTGGCCTATCCGTCGAACCCGACCGGCGCAGTCCTTCGTCGTGAGGTACTCGAGGAAATTGCACAGGTGGTCGAGAAGCATGACCTGCTTGTGCTCTCGGACGAGATATACGACCGGCTGATTTACGGCGAGGCGTTCGATCGTGGCCACACCTGTCTTCCGTCGATCTCATCCCTCAGGGATCGAACGATATTGCTTGGCGGTTTTTCAAAGGCCTATGCCATGACGGGTTGGCGCGTTGGTTATGCCTGCGCTCCGAAGCCGCTTTACGATGCCATGTACAAGCTGCACCAATACATCATAATGTCCGCCCCGACGGCAGGGCAGTGGGGTGCGTTGGCTGGCATCAAGGAGTGTCAAGACGATGTGGAGAGCATGCGTAAGGCGTACGATGCGCGTCGCAGGGTTATTGTCGATGGTTTTCGGGCAGCAGGCTTGCCAACCTTTGAACCAGAGGGTGCCTTTTATTGCTTCCCGGATATCACGTCCACGGGCTTGGACTCAGAGCAGTTTGCTCAAGAGTTATTGCAGGCTGAACAGGTAGCTGTGGTCCCGGGAGATGCTTTCGGTCCAAGTGGAGCTGGATTTGTCCGATGCTCATACGCCAACTCTATGGATAATATCGAAGAGGCCGTGCGTCGCATCTCCCGTTTTGCAAAGCGCTGCCGCGGCTAGGAGTCTTTCAGCGCAATGGAAAACAAGGTTCTGATAGTCCTCCTGTCCCTAGGCGTCTCTCTCGTCATGCACGTTTGGCTTGGCTGGGCATGGAGTATTGCCGGCCCGATACTTGGAGGCTTCCTTATTGGTAAAGGGGGCGGCCGGTACGGGGCGGTGATCCTTGCGGTATCGTGGGGCATGCTCATGATGTGGAATTTCTGGGTAGCCGGAGCAGAAAGTTTGAATATGATGGAAACCATGGGGACACTGCTGGGTCGGATGCCCGCTGCCGTTGTTCCGTTGAGTGTGTTGCTTTTGTCGGCTCTCCTCGGGATGTCTAGCGGAGCGTTGGGCAGTGCATTGAAGCCCAGGGAGACGCCCTGAACGTCGGGATGTCGCTATTACTGAGGTCGACGTAATCGAGTACATGGAGAAAGAACAGATTCATAGCCTGCTGCAGCGCACCCGTACCCTGGGGACCTTTCTGGATCCTGAGAATCGTGCCAAGCGAAAGGAAGAGTTGGAACAGCGTAGGCTGGACCCGGCATACTGGGACGATTCGGATGCGGCACAGATCACGGAGAAAGAAATTGCCGTAGAAAAGGGCTGGCTAGATGCCTGGGACGACGTCCGAACGATCGCGGAAAATATAGAAACGCTGCAGCTGATGGCCTCCGAGGAAGGGGCTGATCTAGCTGATGAAATCGAGGCGGAGGTTCATACACTTGAACCCCTGCTAGATGAGCTGGAGCTGAAGAGCTTACTCAGCGCTCCGGATGATCATCGGGATGCCATTGTAACCATCAATCCTGGAGCGGGCGGAACGGAGAGCCAGGACTGGGCTGCCATGTTGGTTCGCATGTACACGCGCTGGGGCGAACGCAACGGATACACGGTGCAGTTACTTGAGTACCAGGACGGCGAGGTCGCCGGCATCAAGAGTGCTTCTTTGGCCATTCGCGGTGAGTTTGCGTACGGTTATCTGAAATCGGAATCGGGCGTACACCGTCTTGTGCGAATTTCCCCGTTCGATTCCTCGGGTAGGCGACATACCTCGTTTTCTAGCGTCTTTGTATACCCAGAGATCGACGATACCATTGAGATTGATATTCGTCCGGATCAGCTTGAGATGCAGACATTCCGATCGGGTGGTAAGGGTGGTCAAAATGTGAACAAAGTTGAAACGGGTGTCCGTCTCATCTGGAGCGGCAGCCTGTCCGATGGTAGAGCGGAACGGGTGGTAGCAGAGTGCACGGAAGAGCGAAGCCAGCTTCAGAACAGGGAGCGTGCCCTGACCATGCTCAAGAGTCGCATTTATCAGCTTGAATTGGAGATCCAGGAAGCTGCCAAGAATGCGGTGGAGGGATCCAAGAAGAAGATTGAGTGGGGTTCGCAAATACGAAGCTATGTCTTCCAGCCCTACACCATGGTAAACGATCACCGTACAGAAACGAAACTGACCGATGTGCAGTCTGTCATGGATGGAGAGCTTGATGAGTTTATCAAGGCTTTCCTCATGCAGGAGGCAACCTGATCCCGGTCTCCATGAGCCCAGCCTTCGATGGTTTGCACATAATTGAGCACTGTTGGGGGAAAAGGTGTCATGCTCGGTTCGGACTGTTGATTACGGACCATGCTGTTCCGTATATTCAGTCGGTTGTAAAAAGGGTGGCGAATGCCTCCCTTTTTTCGTTGAAGCGGGGATTTCCAGTGGCGCCCGTCCGAGCTTCGGACCGGGCGTTTTTTGCACTCCCCCATGCGTAATTGTCTGGAACGGATACTGGTAGGGTAACGCCGTACAGTCCCTGTCAGCACCTAGAAGGGGAATAGCGCACGGGCGAGCTCCCGGGAAAAAGCCCGTCCATTACACTACGATGGCGTGACTCATTCGACAGGACATACTGAACAGACCTCAGTTGCGGCTCCTCCACTGGAGGTTCGGATTCGTAAACTGGCGGAAGAGATCATCCCAAGCGAGGATTGGTTTATCGTGGACGTGCAGGCCAGAGGGCGGAAAGGTTCGAGGGTGGTAGAGGTGTATCTAGACGGGGATCAGGGTGTTCCGGTGGACGATATGGCCAGTTTCAGTAGAGAGTTGGCCTTTTTGCTGGATGCTGAGGACCTGATCAAAGGCAAGTATCACCTCAATGTGTCATCACCCGGAGACGACAGGGCATTACTTTTTGAGCGGCAATATGCCCGCCACATCGGCAAGCCCGTTCAAGTTCTTGTTAATCGTGAAGAAGGCGGAATCTGGCTTGAGGGAGAAAACCTCGGCGTCAAGGACGGCGTTCTCACACTTCAAACGAAAAGCGGAGCGGAGGAATGGCCACTTGAGGACATTACCAAGGCGCGCATAAAATTGCCCTGGTAGACCCTTGGGTCCCAGGCGAACAGCTCTTGCACTATGCAGAATTCAGATCTTGTTTCCTCTTTTGCAGAGATCGCTCGCGAAAAAGACATTGATCGCGACACACTGCAATTGATCGTGGAAGATGTCTTCCGCGCGATGATCCGCAAGCGGTACGGTTCGGATGATTCCTTTGAAATCATCTTGAACCCCGACCATGGCGACATGCAGATTTTGCACATCCGCGAAGTGGTTGAGGATTGGGCGGTTGAAGATCCTGTAACGGAAATCGAAGAGACAGAAGCTCAACAGATCGATGAGGATTTCGAGGTTGGGGATGAGGTAGCCGAAGAAATTGAATTCAAGGATTTTGGCCGTCGGGCGGTTATGACCGCGCGACAGACCTTCAGTCAGCGTATCCGCGACATCGAGAAAGACAACACCGTGGAATGGTATCAGGACCTGGTCGGTGAGGTCGTGGTGGGTGAACTGTACCAGATTCGCCGTCGCGAAATACTGGTATTGCACAACAAGGCCGAATTGAAGATGCCGCGCGAAGAGCAGATTTTCCGTGATCGCTTCCGGAAGGGAGACATGATCAGGGCGGTAATCAAAGAGGTAGGCAGGGAAGCCAATGGCGATCCCCGGATTGTCATCTCCAGAGCGGATCCCCTGTTCATGGAGCGTCTCTTTGAATTGGAAGTCCCAGAGATAGACGAGGGGTTGGTCGAGATAAAAAAGATCGTGCGCGAACCGGGAGACCGGGCCAAGGTTGCCGTAGTCAGTTATGACGACCGCATTGACCCCGTTGGGGCCTGTGTTGGCATGAAGGGTTCCCGAATTCACTCGGTCGTACGTGAGCTTGGAAATGAGAATATCGACGTTGTGCAGTGGACGGAAGACCCGATAGAGATGATCAAGAGGGCTCTTTCGCCAGCAAAGCCGGTCCAGGTCGTCCTCAATAACGACCTGACTCCTCCGCGGGCAAAGGTAGTGGTTGCTGTTGACGAAGTGTCTCAGGCTATAGGACGTGGAGGTATCAACATTCGCCTGGCGTCCAAGCTGACCGGTTACGAGATCGATGTGTACCGGGAAATCTCTGAGGAAGAAGAGGATATCGAAATCCAGGAGTTCTCCGATGAGATTCCTGAGGAGCTGCTGCAGATGCTCCGGAATATCGGTTGC
>JAAZVD010000086.1 GCA_018623785.1 Bacteroidota bacterium
GAAGCCAGTGGATCGATCGGAAACGAGGGTAATCGTCTGAATGAGATCCGCGCCCATCTGGATTACATCAAGGATATGGGCTTCAACACGATCTGGTTCATGCCCATCATGCGCAACCTGGACATGAGTGGCTTGGGTGCGGGGTATAACATCGTTGACTTCAAGATGGTCGATCCCAAGCTGGGTACGAACGATGACTTCAAGGCCCTCGTAGAGCGTGCCCATGAGCTGAGCATCCGCGTTGTCCTGGATCTGACGGTCAATCACAGCTCGGAGAACCACGAGTGGGTTCAGAGCTTGGAAGAAGGAGGTACCTTTTCCGACTTCATTCAGACCACGCCCAGCTCTTACAATCGTGGCCTGGATGGTAGCGGTCCATATCTGACGGAGAAGTGGAGCGACAACGGGTTTTACCGTGTTTTCGATGGTTTCGGGCAACTGGCCAACTTGAATTGGGATACGGACGACCTGCAGGCCGAGATGCTCGATATCATCGAGCACTGGCTTACGGAATTCAATATCGACGGCTATCGATTTGATGCCTACTGGGGCCCTTGGAAGCGATACGGCCCCGATCGTTTTGGCCGCCCGATCCGGGAGCTCATGCGTCGCGTTCGGCCCGATGCCTGGTCCCTGGGCGAGTTGGCCGGAACGGGAGTGGGCACGGAGGTCTATTACGCCGATGACGACAATGGAACCTCTGTGGCCGGAGGATTGGATTCTGCCTATGACTGGGATTTTTCGCACTTCTTGCGCACTCCCAGCAATTATGGTCGTATTTCTGACTACCACCTCCGCATTCCGAACTATGGATTCGTTCCGGGCCCGAATGCTCGCTTCTTCCGATTTCTCGAGAACCATGACGAAACGCGTTTACAAGAGGTGTTCCGAAGCAATCCCGATCGCATCCGACCGCTGACCGGGATGCTCATGACAATTCCTGGGATTCCGATGATCTACCAGGGCCAGGAAGTCGGCTATGGTGCCGGCAGTGGGGATCGGCGTCGTTTGCCCGTCAACTGGAACACGGAGGCCAACGGCGAATGGGCGCAGTTCCATCGCATGCTGGCCGTGGCTCGCGGCCGATTCCCCGCCTTCGGAACACATGATGTGACCTTTCTACCTTCGGCATCCTCCACACTGGCCTTTGTTCGCCCCTATATGGACGAAAATGCCGTAGTAGCCATCAATTTTGCCGGTGCATCGCGGACGTTTACCATCGATCCGTCGCATGCCGTCCGGATGACGACAGACGGTCCCATTCCGTACTACGATCTGGCTGCCGACACGTCGGGAGCTTATTTGGACGGATTTTCCGTGACGCTTCCGCCCTACAGCGTGACAACGTGGATTACGTCGGAGGGTGCCTCTTTGGATTTGGGACCGCTCCCTGAGCTGCCTTTTGGTGCCGTCTACACTACCACCGAGCGGGATGCGTCGTTGCCAGAGGGCCTCGGGTTGTCCGCGCCTTGGCCCAATCCTGCCAGCGGCATGGCACGCGTAGACTGGGCGTTGGATGAACCCGGCACGGTCATGATGAGCCTGTATGACATGCTGGGTCGCCAGGTTGCCGTCATCGAGGAGGGAGTACGTGCAGCCGGCCTTCACGAGACGCGCATCGACGTCAGTCGTCTGGGCGCCGGCGTCTATCGTATTCGCCTTCAGGCGGGCAATGAGCTCGTTTCCCGCTCTTTGGTGGTGGTTCGATGATTCGTTTCTGTACCCTGAAACCATCGTCCGGTTGGTGCCGGATGTCCCATAACCCTGTATCCGGAGGTTGACATGCTGCCCGGCCAGAAAAACCTGTCCCGATCGTTTTTCATGCTGCTCAGCCTGCCGGCTACAGCCATGGGCTTCGCCCTGTCCGTACAGATTTCGGCGCTCAGCTGGATTCTCAGTACGAAATATGGCCTAGCTATTGAGGAAATCGGCCTCGTATGGGCGGCCGGCCCGATTGCCGGCATCCTGGGGCAGGTCATCATTGGCATTATTTCGGACAACGTCTGGTTCTGGAACGGTCGGCGTCGGCCGTTCATCCTGATCGGCGGCGTGTTATCCACGCTCATGCTGTTGGCCCTGCCCAACATCGACATCATCTCAGCCGCCATGGGTATCGAGGGTATCTTGGGCGTTGCCATTGCGGTAGCCCTGACCCTGGATTTGGCCATTAATGTCAGTTTCAACCCGACCCGCTCGATTATTGCCGACGTCACGCCCGAAGGTGTCGAGCGCACCAAGGGTTATACCTGGATGCAGACCGTGTCAGGCACTTTTGGCGTGCTCGCTTACGCAGTAGGTGCCATTTTTGGCAACATTACCCTCATCTATGGTGGTGCCGTCCTCGTTTTCCTGTTTTCCGTCGTGCCTACCTTCTTCATCGAGGAGCCGCGCGAACTGAGTGGGGATCAGGAAGGCCCGGCCGACGGCCCTGGCTTTTCCTTTGGAGAACTGGTCCGTACGACCCGCCCTCTGTGGGGTTTTTTCATCTATTCGGTCTATGCCATGACCCTGCGCGTCATGGATGTAGATCTGGGTCATTACTGGGTCGAAGCAGCTCTCGGTGTCCTGACCGTCGTACTTGTCGCGGAGTCCCTTTTGAAGAAAGAAGAGGGGCTCTCCCCGGCGGAAGCTTCCGACCTGGGATTCAAGAAGATTCTGGCTGCGCACTCTTTCACGTGGGTGGGCGTGCAGACCATGTTCGTCTACATGTTCGCCTACGTGACCTATGAAATGCCCAGTTTATCCGACGTGCAGATGGGCCGCGTTGTCTCTGTCTCTTTCCTGGTGCTCAATGCCGTGGGTGCTTTGCTGCCGGCGTTCGTGCTTGAGCCCATTACCGAGAAAATCGGGCGCGTAAAGACCCACATGACCTGTATGGCCATAATGACCCTGGGTTACGCAGGTATCCTGTTCATCGGTGGAAGCCCCTTGATGGTGTACATCCTGATGGGTGTCGTCGGTGTTGGCTGGGCGGCAACGGTCAGCCTCCCTTTTGCCATCATGAGTCAGAAAGTGGACCAGAAGAAGATGGGCCTCTACATGGGCCTTTTCAATCTCTCGGTGGTCCTTCCACAACTGGTGGCCTCTTTGGGTGTCGGAGAGCTGGTCAGCGCAGCGGCCGACAAGAACATCATTTTTGCCATCTGTGCTGGCTCGCTGCTGATCAGCACGCTGGCCTGGACGCTCGTCACGGACCATTCGCCTGCCGATTCTTGACATGAAACAACTGATTTTTCCTCTGGCCGCTCTGGTCATCGGCCTCGGGTGTACCAGCCCGGCTTCCGTCCCCTCCCACGAGGGCGTCATTGTGCACCTGTTCGAGTGGCGCTGGGATGATGTGGCCAGAGAGTGTGAGGAGTACCTGGGTCCCAACGGTTTTGCGGCCGTGCAGGTTACGCCACCCGTCGAGAATCATATCGTCGAGGGCCGGCCATGGTGGGAAAGTTATCAGCCCGTCAGTTACGGCTTCGAGACGCGCCGCGGCAACCGGGCATCATTCGAATCCATGGTGGCGCGTTGTGATGCGGCAGGCGTGGACGTCATCGTGGATGTGGTCCTCAACCACATGGCTGATGCCGACCTCGAGCACGAAGGCGATGCCGTTTTTACCGGACGTGGTACAGGCGGATCCTCGTTCGGACCATGGGACTACCCGGAGATTTACGACCACGACGACTTCCATCACTGCGGCTTGACGGAAAACAACCATATCTGGGATTGGGAGGATCGGGCCCAGGTCACGGAATGCGAGCTGCTGGGTCTATCGGATCTGGATACATCCAGTCCGAAAGTGCGCAGCACGCTGGCCGCCTATCTGAAAGACCTTGCCTCGATGGGGGTGACGGGATTTCGACTGGATGCCGCTCGGCACATCGCAGCCGAAGACATCGACGCCATTCTGACCGAGTCCGGGACAGAGGGCTACGTGGTCCAGGAAATCATTACGGGGGGACGCACCGAACCTTGGCTGGATAGTTATCTGGCACTCGGCAACGTCACGGATTTTGCTTGGACGGAAGCCATTGGAGAGGTTCTTCGACATCGAACGTGGGCGCACTTGAAACCGGGAGGCTGGTTCTGGACCTCGCGTCAGTATATTCCGGATGCACAGGCACTGGTTTTTGTCGACAACCACGACCGGCAGCGCGGCCACGGCGGCGAGGCAGCCATCAACTTCAAGGATGGTGCCCTCTACGAACTGGCTCAGATTTTCACGCTGGCCTGGCCACACGGTCGCAAGCGGGTCATGTCCAGCTATGCGTTCGATACCGATTTCCAGGGTCCTCCGATGGATGATTCCGAAGCGATTGTCCCGGTATACGGGGAAGATGGTCCGGATTGCGGTAAAGGCACCTGGGTCTGCGAACACCGCTGGCCTTCCATTGCGGGAGCCGTGGCCTTTTATAACGCGGTGGAGGGGCCCGTTACTGACTGGTGGACGGATGGCGAAGACGCCATCGCTTTTGGACGGGGAAGCACGGGATTTGTCCTCATAAACGGCACCGATGCCGTACTTGACGGTCGTTGGCAGACATCCCTCCCGGAGGGTGCCTACTGTAATCGTCTCAACAGCGATGGGTGCATGGCCGTGGAGGTTGATGCAGAGGGCCGGCTGGCAGCCCGTCTTCCCGCCATGAGTGCCTTAGCTGTGGACGTGGCCTCAACGCAGAGTCCGTGAGTATTGTGTAAGATTCGCGTGGGCTGGGCAAGGGTGCCGTATCTTGCCACCATGCGTACCTCTGCGTCACATATTTGGTCAGACTTGGGTCGATTCTGGACCACCCCGAACGTGCTGAGCATGCTCCGGCTGGTTTTGATAATGCCCTTGGCGTGGCTCATCATTTCGGATGGGCCCCTGCTGTGGATCATGATTATCGTGGTGCTGGCCATTGCCACGGATTACTTCGACGGCCGCATCGCTCGCTGGTCAAATACTGAAAGCGAATGGGGCAAAGTGCTGGATCCCATGGCGGACAAGCTTGGGGGTGGGATGGTGGTTGCCGCACTGGCCATTCAGGGAAGTATCCCCTTGTGGTTTCTCTTGACGCTGGCCATCCGAGATATCGTCATCCTGCTCGGAGGCGGTATCATCCGAATGAAAACCGGGCAGATCGTGGCCAGCATGTGGTCCGGGAAAGTGGCAGTGACGGCCGTAGCAATTACCGCCTTGGCGGCGCTTTTACGGGCTGATGCCCCAGTGCTCGAATTTTGTCTGTGGACCAGTACTGCCCTTTTGGTCTATTCCTTCCTGCGCTACATGGTGCGGTTTTTTTCACTACTCGGTGCATCCGGGGAGGCGTCGGGTCCCTCCGCCTAGGACGCGGCCTTTTGTCGCTTGCACGCAATCGATCTTGGTCATGGGTCTGTTCAACCGATCACAACAGCAGGAGTCCCTCGAATCTGGTTTGGAGAAGACGCGGACCTCCTTTTTTGGCAAGCTGAACAAGCTGGTCCGTGGTAAGGACCAGGTGGACGATGCGTTGTTGGACGACCTTGAAGAAGCGCTTGTCACGAGCGATGTCGGGGTCAAGACAACCGTAGATATCATCCGGAAAGTAGAGGAGCGTGTAGCCCGGGACCGATACGTTTCGACGGCGGATCTGAATGTGCTGATCCGGGATGAGATTGCCGGCCTTCTGCTGGACGATACTCCTTCGCAGCCGATTGACTTTGACGCGCCCCTACCCAACAAGCCGCATGTCATCATGGTGGTGGGTGTCAATGGCGTGGGCAAGACAACCAGCATTGGTAAGCTGGCAGCACGGTATAAGACAGCCGGTAAGCAGGTCATGCTCGGTGCCGCCGACACGTTCCGGGCAGCGGCCACGGAGCAGTTGGATATTTGGGCTGAGCGTGCCGGCGTTCCGATCATCAAGCAGGGACACGGTGCCGATCCGGCTGCCGTTGCCTACGACACGCTGGGCGCTGCCAAGAGCAAAGATGTGGATGTGGTCTTGGTAGATACAGCGGGGCGTTTGCACACCAAGGGTGGGCTTATGGATGAACTGTCCAAGATCAAGCGGGTGATGGAAAAACAGATCCCGGGTGCTCCGCATGAAGTGCTTCTCGTGCTCGATGCTTCCACGGGTCAGAACGCCATCCGGCAGGCGCAGGAATTCACCAACGCCGTCGATGTAACGGGACTTGTTCTGACGAAACTGGACGGGACAGCCAAAGGAGGAATCGTGATTGGCATCTCAAATGAGTTCCGGATTCCGGTCAAGTACATCGGGGTCGGTGAGGGTATTGACGATCTGCAGGTATTTAGCCGTGCAGGCTTTGTAGAGGCGCTTTTTGCAGCGAACTGAATTGGCCGAGGGCGTCGTCCTGTTCGTAATCGGCCCGTTACCATTCATCGCGCAAATACGACGGTCTGTTACCGTGGGCGTGGACTGAGCTCCTGCCATGTCCGATATTGGCAGCGTGCATTGACTGGCATCGTGTTCATAAACCGGCTCAAGAGCGTCATCATTCAGGGCCGGTAATCAGCACGGTGCGTCTGGCCAGTCCTTTTCTCGAGCAGGTATTCGATACGACACCACTTCAATGAAGCGTCCCTTTGGAAACAGCGGTCCCGGCAGGAATGAATCGATTCTGTCGGCGGGCTTCGGTTGGCTTGGTAGC
>JAAZVD010000087.1 GCA_018623785.1 Bacteroidota bacterium
TGGAACCTCTTCATGGGCGTTCACTCAGGCTTCGCGCCGCCGGGTACCACGGAAGGTGCACAACCTGAGCGTAGCACGAATCTGGAAATAGGCTCCCGCCTTCGCTCCAACCGTACCTCCTTTGAAGTGGTTGCCTATAACAACCGGTACTCCAATCTGCTGGGTGCGGATCTGGCCGCTGGCGGTGGTACAGGCTCCACAGACCTTTTCAATGGTGGTCAAGCACGGGTTTCAGGACTGGAAATGTCCGCCCAGCACAATCTGGGCAATTTGGTTGGATGGAAGGCATCAATTCCGGTCCGAGCGACCTACTCATGGACAGACGCAATCTTCGAATCCAGCTTTGAATCCCAATTCGAACCGTGGGGTCTCGTGCAGAAAGGCGATCGTCTACCCTATGTTGCCCCACACCAGGTGTTTACTGCCATCGGTTTGGAATCACGTCGCTTCGAAGCACACCTGTCGGCTTCCTGGGTCAGCACGATGCGCACCGCTGCTGGTACAGGCACCCCATCAGCGGACAGCCGGATGGACAAACACGTCGTGTTCGACATAGCCATAGACTATGCGCTCAGCGATCACGTACAGATGTATGTCAGCGTACGCAATCTGACAGATGAAGTGTACATGGCGGCTCGTCGTCCGGCGGGCGTTCGTCCCGGGCTGCCGCGTACCATGTTGGTCGGGCTACGGGCGAATATCTGAACGGCCGCCTGAGTAACAATGCCCCCGAGCTACTCATAATCATGCTCAAAATACTCAATCCCCCTACCAGGATCAGCACCTGCCATGCCCTTCTTGCGGATCCGCTCGGCTAGTCGCTCGGCAAATACCTCGGCCGGATCGTAGCCGTAATGACGCAGCAGGTGGTTCATGGCAATAACTTCGCACAGCACCGTCACGTTCTTACCCGGTGTGATGGGCAGCATGACCAAGGGTAACTGCGCGCCCAGGATATCGTAGGTCTCCTCGACCATGCCCAGGCGGGTATACTCCTCGTCCGGGTCCCACGGATGCAGGTTGACCACGACCTCAATACGCTTTTGAAAACGGATAGCGCGAATACCGAACATGGCCCGCACATCTACCAGACCGAGGCCGCGGATCTCCATGAAGTGCTGAACCAGGTCCGTACCTGAACCCATCAACACCTGCCCCTCTTTGCGAGTGGCCATGACCACGTCATCGGCCACCAGCCGATGCCCGCGTTCAACCAGATCAAGAGCCACCTCGCTCTTACCAATGCCAGCCGGACCGATAATGAGCAATCCGATACCGTACACATCGACCAGCGATCCGTGCAACGACTGCTGAGGCGCAAACTGATCCTCCAGGAAGTCCCGAAGGATATACATGAACCGGGTACTGGGCTCCTCGGTACCGTAGACAGGCACTCCGGCATTCGCTGCTTTGGTTAGCAGGATATCATCCAGCACATTGCCTTCCGTACAGACAATACACGGAATGGGAAATCTGAGTACGTTGTTGAATGCCTTGACCCGCGACTCCTCATCAAGATCAGCCAGAAAACGGCACTCTGTGTTTCCCAGTACCTGAACACGCTGGTGTGTGAAGAGGTCGAGGTACCCCGCCAGTGCCATGCCTGGACGGTGAAGGTTACTCTCGGTTATCAACCGCGTGCCGGCATCCTCGGCATTGAGCGCCTTGATGGAAAGCCCGACGGATTTCTGGAGCTGCTCAATGGCAAAGGCCACTGAGATGGACTCCTTTTTGAATGGTTTGGGCGTACGAGGCATCAGTCAACCGGCGAAAAGAAACGCGTTTATGGAACCTCAACAGTATCGAGGATACGTTGAACAATGTCCTCGTTGCTGATCTCCTCTGCCTCGGCCTCATACGTCACCGCGATGCGGTGGCGAAGCACATCCATGGCAATGGAGCGCACATCTTCAGGCGTAATGTACGCACGATGCTGCAGGAAAGCGTGCGCGCGGGCAGCCAGATTGAGATTGATGGTGGCACGCGGCGATGCACCGTATTCGATAAGCGGCCCCAGCATGCCCAATCCAACGGCCTCAGGATTGCGGGAAGCTACGACCAGATCTACGATGTACTGCTCCACCCGCTCGTCGATGTAGAGCGCATTGAGAACGGCACGAGCATCGAGAATCTGTTTGGGAGTAACTACTTCACGGACAACGGCCTTCTCGCCAGTCCGAGCCATGCGGCGCATGATCTCCAGCTCCTCGTCCCGGGTCGGGTAGCCGACCTTGATCTTCATCATGAAGCGGTCCACCTGCGCCTCGGGCAGCGGGTAGGTCCCCTCCTGCTCGATCGGGTTCTGGGTAGCCAGTACAAGAAAGGGCGCCTCCAGTGGAAAGGTTGTTTCACCGATGGTCACCTGTCGCTCCTGCATACTTTCGAGGAGGGCACTCTGCACCTTTGCCGGAGAGCGGTTGATCTCGTCTGCCAAAATGATATTGGCGAAAATCGGGCCCTGCTTGATGGAAAAACTCCCCTCTTTCGGATTGAACACCAGCGTACCTAGAACGTCGGCCGGAAGGAGGTCTGGTGTAAACTGGATACGTTGAAACGACGTCCCGATAGCACCGGCCAGAGACGACACGGTCAACGTCTTGGCAAGTCCGGGCACCCCTTCAAGCAGGATATGCCCGTCGCCCAGAAGTCCGATCAGCAGGCGTTCCACCATGTAGCGCTGACCCACGACGACTTTGCCTATCTCCGTCATCAGGTTGTCAATGAATGCGCTTTCCTTGGCGATGCGGTCGTTGACCGCCGAAATATCGAAATCAGTACTCATCCGAATGCGTGTATCGATGTGACTAGATAATAAACGATTCTACAGGCTCACTCGTATGCTCAGCCATCGTTTCCTTGATAGCGTCGAGAAAGGCAGGAAGCGAAAAGGGTTGACCGGCCACCAGCATACAGCCCCCTTCCCCGGACTGTACAACACCAAAAATGCCATCAAGGGAGGCTGACTCAGCCGATTCCGTTACCTGCTGGTGGAACCGTCCGGTCGTATCCCAATCCGAGGATTTCGATGCCTGGGAGATCATCATCAGTGCACCCAGGAATTGCCAATCACCCTTTCGAATGGCCACTACGCCCTTGTGAACGTTCCTGTTCTCGGAAACCAGATGCCGCAATGCAGAGCGGTGACGCCGAGCCACGACTTGTGATGCACGCTCCAGATCACGGTGCTCAAGCTCACGCAGGGAAGCAAGGTGAGCAAACTCCTTTTCCTGCAATTCGCGTGTGATGTCTGAGGCAAGCTTGAATCGCTTGGAGGATGCCGAGGTTGGCTCCTGCCCATCTGGCGAGATCTCGATGATGGCCCAGCCGGGTCTGGACGCTGCATCGGATAGAACCGACAGGAACGTTTGACGCCCCGTATCCACCAGCAGAAATGGATCATCCGCATGCGTGAGGGATGCGATTACGAAGGCTGGACTGAAAGGATGACCGTACCAAGAAGAGAGCGCTTCGACAGCGATATCCCGTAGGTCTGTGTTCACGTCTTCCGACTGAGAAGACGGTGACAATGGCTGCTCGCGGTCATGGCGCAGCGCATCAAGCCCCAGCAGCAAGCTGGTGGTTACAGCTGCATGGAAGGCAGCCCCCAAGCCGGTTGGAATGCCCCCCACAATCGAAATGTCAAATTGCCTCTTCTGACTACCATGAGCCTGAATGACACGGGAAATCAACCCTCCGAAGCCTTGTACATCGGGATGATCCGCGCTGAATTGCAGTGCCTCTGGCATTCCTTCGATAACCACACGGGTCGTGCTGCCAGCGTTTTCCCGCACGGAAACGGCAACCCCCTGGGAGAGGCGAAGGAGCAGCGCAAACCCGTCGAAGTAGTGGGTATGGTCAGCAATGATACCCGCTGCTCCGTGACAGAACGCCGTCTGGGGCATGCCGCTAACAGCCCCGAGTCGGTCCGTCAGAATGGAGCGGGCCCGATCGATGTACTGCGAAGGCCGGAGGACCTCATTGGCCTGCATGCGATTGAGGGCGTACAGGAAAGGGCGGACAAAAGCCGGAGTCGGTCGTCCTTCCGTGCCAAGTCGACGCATAGTCATGAGGGCGACACCTCCAATCGAAGCCCGATTTCCGGCTGGTGACCATTCACGAAGTCGCGTGCATCCACACGCTTCTTACCTTCCACCTGAACCTCATCCAAGGCGATGACGCCATGGCCTGCAGAAACGATAAGTTCAGGATCGGTAGCTACAATCGTACCTGGCTGGGCCTGGCTCCACGCACTATCGATACTAGTGGGGAGGTGGGAGCGATAAATCTTCAATTGCTTGCCTTGGTAACCCGTAAAGGCACCCGGAATGGGGGAAACGCCGCGAACCAGGTTGTGGATCTCGTCAGCCGGGCGGGACCAGTCGATCCGGCAATCATCCCTGAATATCTTGGGGGCTGGACTGGCCAACGCATCGTCCTGGGCTGCAGCCACGGCCGTGCCATCTAAGATGCGCTGGACCGTTTCCACGACGACCTCAGCGCCCAGGTGCATCATCCTGTCATGCACCTCTCCGGCCGTTTCGTCCGGGCCAATGGGCATCGTGCGCTTCATGATAATGTTTCCGGTGTCCACCTTCTGTTTCAGGAAGAAGGTGGTCACCCCGGTTTCGGATTCTCCCGCCATGATGGCCCGGTTGATGGGAGCAGCACCCCGATAGGCAGGGAGCAGGGATCCATGCAGATTGAATGCCCCCAGTCGTGCAGCGCCAAAAACAGGCTCGGGCAAAATCCGGAAGGCGACCACAACGATGATATCGGGCCTGAGGGCCACGATTTGCTCTGCAAATGCCGGCTCATTGACGTCCTGCGGCTGCAGAATGGTATCGATACCCAGTTCCAGAGCCGCTTCTTTTACAGCCGTGGCCGATGTTTTCTGCCCTCGGCCGCGCTTCTTATCGGGTGCGGTCACCACGGCCACCGGAAGCAAGCCTGCCGCCACGAGCGCTCGCAGGGCAGGCACGGCAAAGTGCGGCGTGCCCATGAACAGAATGCGCGCTGAATGACCGGTGGAAGGCACCATGTGGGAAGGATGCACGATCGCTCGGGATGTATCGCAAGGAGTTGGGGGTAGCCACAACCAACGCATGGGGGCCCTTGACGTTCGCACACCGATGCCACGGGGCTGGGGATGCTGGTGTCTCCGGGAGGTCACCCCATCTCAAAAGACCCGTTATACCACGACGGCACAGCCTCGCAACAGTAGCCGCATACCGGCATCCTGACAGCATCAGACGTGCCAATCAGTAGAGCCGGGTTCGCTCATCCCACACGTTGAAAAGAAGCTCGTAGTCCCCAAATCCCGTCTTGTCAACAAAAATGAATTGCCTGCCAATACGCTCGAACGTCCATATTTCGTACGGCTCATAATCAAAACTGTGCGGCTTCCGGCGGATATGATCCGGCTCGCCGAAACGGACGAGAACGTAGCCGCGGTCGGTCTTCCAACCATCCGTAATGGAGACACCATAATCGCGGTTGGCCGCATTGATACGATAGTAATAGGCCTCCATCCGCTCGTTGCGTACCGTTCCCGGCGTGGGGTCACGCTTGTCCCAGAAGTTCTCAAATCGCTTGACACGCTCTGCCTCGTTCGGTGCCTCACGTATGAAGTTCAAGTCCCGCGCCTCAGCAATGTATTCCATCTGCGCAATGGCGTCATCCAGGTTCTGGATGTGGGAGGCAAGCCCGTTCCATTCGATCATGAACGGACGCTCTGCCCGCGCATGGACGACTCCCGAGATCGGATCTGACACGGTTATATCCATGATGTAGGTCCCGACCTTGAGACCTTCCAACGGTACCGTGACGATGAACTGATTGGTGGCTGTCGATACAGCGATCTGATCCTGCTGAATGACCGGAGCGCTCAACGCGACCAGCTCACTGTCTGTGGTGGGACCACGGACGATGGCGTCCGTCCCCTCAAGGCGTGCAGGACGGACCGTGCGAACGACATCGAGTTGCCGCTCTGTGTCGGCATAAATCTCATAGAAAGCCTGAAAACCGGCCTCTTCACTCCCAACACGTGCATCAACCCGGGGCAAGATGGTAAAATCTGCCTCATCGTACGAGTCGATGAGCGTTATATCGGATAGGGCCACGGGACCACCCATCGAGCGAACGGTTACCGGGACACTGCGCACGTAGGTACGGTTCGAGTGCCGGTCGGATACCTCGAATTCAAAGAGGTATTTGCCAGGATCGATGGCAAGCGTTTGTGTGGTGACGTCGTACCTGGATTCGGTCTGCGTTTCCCTGTAGGAATTGACCGTGACGTTTGCACTCCAAATACGGGACTGCACCAGATTTCGGAGGCGGTCATCTTCATCCCACTCGATAGCATCGAGGGTAACATCGTAACCAGCAGTAAAACCACTGGACGAGCGAATGAAGCTCATCTGCGTGATGGGAACCCGGGTGTAAATATCCACCTTGGGGTTGCCCATGCCATCATCACTGCGGGAAGCCACCACATCTACTTCGAAGTCTACGTCCACCATCTGGGCAGTAGCTGACCCGGCACTGATGAGAAGAGGCACTACGCACGCGGCCAAAAGCATACTTCGGGACCGGATCGTCCTGCGGTACCA
>JAAZVD010000088.1 GCA_018623785.1 Bacteroidota bacterium
CCTCTCACGGAATATGGAGGATCCTGTGTTCATGAACGATCCGGCCGAGACCTCCACAGGGATTACGACTGGAGTTCGGGTGAATGTGTATTCCCGCGTGGCTCTCACCTCGGAAATGCGCTTTTACGGAGAAGACCTAACGTTTCCTGAGCGGCATTTGTATGTACAGCTGAGTGCCGGCTTCTGAGATGATTAAAGCGTTATTTTCCATAGCATGTCTCTCGATACTCGTAGCAATCAGCGCTCCGGGTATGGTGCACGTCCAGAATGATCCGCTGGTGCTGATCGTTCACCCGGATAATCCGGTTGAGGACTTGTCGTATCAGGACGTCCGACGCATCGCACGCATGGACCGGCTGTATTGGTCCCAGACCGATGGCATCGTACTGTTACTCCCCGGTCCCACAGCATCGGAGCGCAAGCGAACGCTCGACAGGGTTTTTCTCATGTCTGAGCAGGCCTTCAAGCAACATTGGGTTTCTGTTGCCTATCAGCTGGAAGTTCTCAGCCTTCCTCGGCCCTACACGGAATGCTCGGTGGCTGTGCGCATTGTTGGCTCCCTCAAGTTTGCCGCATCCGTTGTTCGGGCTTCATGTGTGGACGATACGGTGCGTGTTGTTCGTGTTGACGGTAAGCTGCCCTCTGACCCCAGTTATCGGTTGTGAAACCCCGAGGTTTGAAATCAACCTCCGTTGTCCCGGCTGTCATCGGGATGATGTCCCTCCTCTTGCTCAATATGGGAGTGTTTTCCGGGGGGGCGCGTATGCAGAGTGACCGCGTTACGAGCATGATGCAGATAACCTCCCTGAGTGAGACGATTATGTCCCTCGAGCGAGAGGTTGTGGATGCCAATCGTTTTCTGGCGCTCACGTCGGACGATCTGCTCGGAGGTAGTCCCGATAGGGATCGCGCGCAGTTCCAAGCAGCCTTTTCAGATCGTATCGCTCTCATAAGAGGGCTTGCCCAGCAGACCGCTGCGTATTCGGACGAGGTGCAAATGGAAGCTGGTGCAGCCATGGCGGCTCAGGTTGATGAGTTGCTCGACAGTTGGACCAGCTTTTCTGCCTATTTGGATGACGACCTGACCAAGAGCACGATGGAACTGATATTGGTCAGCGACCCGCTTGCGGCTGATCTGATTGGCACCGCTATTCCGAATCTGCTTCGGTCAGCGATTCAATTGCGGGAAGAGTCGCAGTCCGCGTACGAGCGCATCGCGCAATTTTCCCAGATCATTCTCTCGGCGGTTTTCCTTTCGTCGCTGGTGGCGGTGGTCATTTTGTTGGCCCACATTTTCAAGTCCCAGAGTATCCGGGACGAGTTGGAAGCCGATCTCAGAGACATGATGACCCAAGCCCAGGATGCCTCACTGGCTAAAAGTCGGTTTTTGTCCAACATGAGTCACGAGCTTCGAACCCCCATGAACGGCGTCATCGGGATGGCTAATCTTTTGTCGTTACGGCAGGTACCGGCGGAGGAGAAACGGATGCTCGGTGTGCTGAAAGACAGTGCCGATGCGGCCTTGCGGCTCATAAACGACATTCTGGACTTCGAGGCTATGGAAGCGGAGAAGCTGTCACTGGAAGAGACGGTTTTTTCGGTGGAGGGAATGCTGGCATCCATGCAGGAGCAGGCCGAGGCGTTGCTTGGCGACAAGCCTGTTGCGTTCGCCCTCATCAAGGAGAGTACGTTGCCAGAAGAGTTGATTGGAGATGAGGAGCGACTGATTCAGATCATCATGTACCTGGTTTCGAATGGCATCAAGTTCACGGATTCCGGCTTCGTGCACGTGCGTGTAGACTGGGATACCGTCGAGGGGATGACCATTGCCGTACAGGATACGGGGATGGGAATCGATAAGCGCGACTTCAAGGTACTTTTCGAGGCCTTCAAGCAAGGGGACGATTCCGGACGTCGCCGGTTTGGGGGGACGGGCCTGGGCTTGGCCGTTGCCTCCCAGCTAGCTACCATGATGGATGGACGGATTTCGGTGGAAAGCGAATTGGGTGAGGGGTCCACATTTACATTTACTGTGCCGTTGTCTCCCCCGTCGTTGAAAGGCAGAGAAGGGCAGCTTCAAAGTGGGGTCAACACCTCAGTACACTCGGATGAGCATCAGTCCAGAGGCAGCCTACCTCAGAGTCAAGAGACCCCGGCGCCGCTCGTCCTTTGTGTAGATGGGAGTGAGATTGATCTCGAGATTGCCCGATTTATACTTGAGGAGGCCGGATTCACCTGTGAAACGGCAGCTACCGGAAAGGATGCCATAGACATAGCAAAGCGCAAACCCGTGACCATGGTAACGATGGATTGCCATCTACCGGATATGGAATGCAGGGAGGCAGCCAAAAGCATACGTGCCTATCGTCCGGGATTACCCATCTATGGGATGGTAGATGAAGACAAGAGTACCGATCGTTCCACATACGGCCGGCGAGGTATGCAGGGCGTTATTTCCAAGCCGCTGAACCCTAAATCGGTTGCCAAGGTGGTCAGGGAGGCACATGGCCTGCCTGCCTCTCGGCCCGAGGAAGAGGAACTCATGTTGGCGGAGCGCCTATCCTAGGGAGACGTAAGTTCTTGGGGCGTTTCCAGCAGTTGGGCGTAGCTACGGTCGCGTATCGGGGTAATGGGGGTGCTGAGGACGGCCATATACCGATCCCGCTGCGCCAAAAACTCGGTGCGGTGCACGTCCGGAATCGGGCCAACGGATGGAATCTTCTCGCGCCGGTGATCGACCTGTTCGCCGTTTTTCCAGAAGCGGTAGCAGACGTGGGGGCCTGATGCTAGGCCGGTAGAGCCCACAAAACCAATGGTGTCTCCCTGCTTTACCCGCACGCCGGGTTTGATTCCCGACTTGATCTTCGACATGTGCAGGTACTGCGTCGTATAGGTCCCATTGTGACGGATTTTGACGTAGTTGCCATTGTACTGGCCGTAGCGTGCTTCCGTAACTACGCCATCTCCCGTTGCCATGATGGGTGTACCGGTGTTGGCGGCATAGTCCGTACCAAGATGTGCTTTGTAGCGTTTTTGCACGGGGTGGTACCGTCGGTAGGAGAAGCTGGAAGAAATACGTTTGTATTCCACTGGTGCAATCAGAAAGGCCTTGCGCAGGCTCTGGCCATTTTCATCGTAGTGCTCGTCTACCTCGTCCCTCTGAAAGTGGAAAGCATAGTAGTCATCCCCACGGTGAATAAAGCGGGCGGCCAATACATCGCCTATGTCGAAGAATTCGTCACCGACGTATTGCTCTTCAAACCGGATGCGGAACGCATCGCCCTCCTGAAGACGGGAGAAGTCAATCTGCCAAGCGAACACGTCGGCCATGCGATTGGCCACGGTTGGATGGATATCCTGGTCCAACAACGTCATGTACAGGGATTCTTCGATAAAGCCCTCAATGGTGCGCTCGCGCACCTCAAGAGCCCGTTCTCCAACCCGGATGGATGGCTCCGATCCCAGATCGAACACCACATAGGAGGCCAGAGTGGGTTGGTAGATCATGTAGCGACCTACTCCCGAGGTATCCGTGTACACGCGGTAGGGACGGCCAAACTTCAGGCGGCGAACGTCGAAGACATCCCGATGGTCACGGGCCAGTGTGACGATGCGGTCATACGTGACGCCATAGGGACTCAGTCAGTCCGAAAACGTCTGATTGCGCTCCACCATGGCTTCAACCATCGATAGGTCGTCGGTAGGCATGCCGAAGGGATCGACGTTGATGGAGGCAGGATGGACGGGCGTCTCGTCCGTCTCGGCGCCTCCGGGTACACTCGCAGGACGCAGGAGGAGAAAGGTGACCGCTGCGCCGAGCAAGGCTATGGCAAGTAGAGGGCGATCTCGCATGGTGTGCTCGATTCAGAAATGTTCAGCAACAAAGCGCCGAAGATGTTCAAGACACGCGTGACCTGGGCGTCTGAATATACGTACTTGGACCCTGGCATGCTCGCCTCTTGGATGCCTGAACGTGGAAGCAGGCATCGTTGTGAGCGTTGCTGTCGGGATGCTGCCCTATCCATTCAGCGCTATCGCCCAGAAGCCGAGGTCCACGTGTGATCTTCGATCCCAAGGCGTGCGTTGCCCAAACGAGCAGCCACGAAGAGGGCATCAGACAGACGGTTCAGATACACGGCACACTGCATGTTTATCTCATCCCGCTTTGCGAGCGAAATGACCCGACGCTCTGCCCGGCGACACACCGTGCGGGCTACATGCAAATGAGCGGCCAGATCGCTACCACCCGGCAGGATAAAAGCCGTCAAAGCTGGAAGGTCCTGGTCGAGGCGATCGATGTCGGCCTCCAAGGCATCGATCCAATCTTGCCCCAGACGGTGAACGGTAGCCTTGGCATCCAAGGGCGTTGCAAGATCCGCTCCCAGGTCAAACAGTTCATTCTGGATGCGTTCGAGCCAGGCATCAAGCTCGGGTACCCAGTGGTTGGCTGACGTCTTGGCAGCGGCTTCGCTGGTGCGCTCGGGCTCGTCGAAGGGGCCGGGTTTGCGGGTGTTCAGTGCGGCCCGCGCGATACCCAGCACCGAGTTGAGTTCGTCGGCCGTACCGTAGGCCTCGATGCGGAGGTCATCCTTGGATACGCGCGGGCCGCCGAACAAACCGGTCAGACCGTCATCGCCGGTGCGGGTATAGATTTTCATGGGTATCGGACTTGTTTGAAATGAGCGCGCCGCTTCGTGAGCCTTGGCTCAGCATTGTTTCAGTTGCCTATGGTTTAATGCCGCTTCGGGGGGGCGGCGGCTTCATGATGGCGGCTTCTTGGTGGCAACTCCGTGGTGGGATCTCCATGTTGGCATCCTCATGGTAGTGCCTCCATGGAGCATCCGCACCCTTACCCTGGTAAGCTTCAAACGTCACTGGCCAGCCTACGGGAGCGATCGGGCATAGGATATGCGGAGGGAGGTATCGGATGCGTCGAATACCGCCGCTTCCATCCGGAATACCTTGGCCAAAAGGTCAGGCGTTAGAACCTCTTTCGGGGTCCCATCACGCACTAATCGTCCTTTATGCAGGACCATCAGGTGGTCGGCAAACCGCGCTGCCATTTCCAGATCGTGCATCGCTCCGAAGACCGTTTTACCGGCTCGGACCAAGGAG
The DNA here is from genome assembly GCA_018623785.1 of Bacteroidota bacterium. Lineage (GTDB taxonomy): Bacteria > Bacteroidota > Rhodothermia > Rhodothermales > UBA10348 > JAAZVD01. The sequence goes on from JAAZVD010000088.1 coordinate 5,116, forward strand.
CGTACATACTCCATGAACTCAAACTGATGATGCACGTCCAGGTAGGTTGTTGGCTCGTCCAGAATCAGCAGGTCTGCCTCCTGAACCAACGCTTGAGCCAGAAAAACCCGTTGCTGCTCCCCGCCACTCAAGGAGTGGAAGGATCGGTTCTCGAAGCCCCCCAAATCGAGCTGGCTCAGGGCCATGGAGGCCCGCTCCTGATCGGCATGGTTGTATACCGAGAACAGGGTCTTGTGCGGGGCACGCCCCAGCAGTACCAGGTCGATGACCTTGAAGTCGAAGGACACAGCGTGCGTCTGGCGTACGAATGCCACGCGCCGCGCCATGGCGCGGCGCGACCACACCGAAACGTCCTTGCCTTCAAGATGCAGGGTGCCTTCGAAGGGCAACAAACCAGCTACCGTACGCAAGAGCGTGGTTTTTCCACTGCCGTTCGGGCCAAGCAGACCATGCCACCGCCCTTTCTCCAGATCGAAATCCAAGGCTTCCAGGATGGCCGTTCCGTTCAGGGAAACATGCAATCCAGAGGCGTCTACGAGGGCCATATGGCATTCTTGATGAGGGCTCCTGCAGCCTGAGGCCGCGGGAACGGGAGCGGGAACGGGAACGGGTGTTGCAGGCGTTGGTACGCCACCGAGCCCGGATTCGTTCTTGCACCCGGTGTGCTGTTTCCATCTGCCACGTTGTGGTCATGTTTCTGGACCAAAGCCTCTTTTCCCGCTTTCTCGTCGGTGCGCTGACGGCCGGTATGCTCCTGACTTCCGGGTGCGATTCGCAGGAGCAGCAGGATGCCTTTGTACAGGATGCGAGTGCTACACCGGCAGACTTCGCCCGCACGGATGCGACAGGCCGTATTCTTGACGATGATGCCGATGATTGGCGGGTGGCTCCGGTCTACGGCGGCAAGGTGCGTTTCGACCCGGCCTACCCGAATCCGGCAGCTGGCGCGTTTGTGATCATCCCGGTTACCATTCTCGAATTCAACGCCATCCAGGGTGGTCTGGCGCTTCGGGCACGGGATGCGTCGGGCAGATTGCGGACGCTCGATGACATTCTGGATGCATCCGACCCGGGCGCTTACATTTTTCGCTTCAGTCCCACGCTGCTGAACCGTACTGGACTGGTACGGGTCTTCATATTTGATCGGCTCGGGGAGCTCGTATCCTACGGCGACCTGATGATTTAATAGCAGGTTTGTCAAAAACCGCGCTCAGCCAGGTCGGTAACGAGGTTGAGCAGGAAGGTTTTCGAGGAAAATGAAGAGCCCGCCAGCACGTCGATCCCCACTTGCTGCAGGTGATCGGCTTCGATTTGTCCCCGGAAGTCTCCCCATGTGGCCGACGTGACGGATACGATGCCATCGTTGACTCCTTCCCGGCTGTAAAGCCAGGTATTGAACGGCCGGAAAAGTGGGTTGATGGAATTGAGCGCGCCCTTACCGGCACTACCGGCCCATGAGGCATAGTACACGCCGTCCACA
>JAAZVD010000089.1 GCA_018623785.1 Bacteroidota bacterium
ACACCCTCCGGACCGGTCGCCATGCTGGGGGAGGCCGTCGTCGGTGACTGGACAGACGAGGAGGTGATGCGCGCTTTCATCAAGGGTTGCGACGTTGTGACCGTAGAAAGCGAATGGGCCCCGGCAGAGATCGCGGAAACGGTCAGCAATGGCAGCGTCGCCGTATGGCCCTCCTCGCAAACGCTATTCACCATCCGACATAAAGGACGGCAAAAGGATGCCATCCGGGATGCTGGCATTCCCATTGGAGACTACCTCGCCTGTGTATCCTTGGAGGATGCGCGAGCCGCGCTGACAGTATTTGGCGGTAAGGCCGTTGCAAAGAAATACGAGGGTTCCTACGATGGCTATGGCAATGCCACGGTTACCTCTGTGGCTGAACTTGAGAGTGCCTGGGAAGATTTATCAGCAGAGGATGGCCTGTTGATGGAAGCCTTCGTGCCATTCGTGCGGGAACTGGCCGTCATGGTTGCACGCAGACCCGGCGGTGAGTCGGTCGTTTACCCCGTGGTGGAAACCGAACAGAAGGACCATCGATGTCATGCCGTCACAGCTCCTGCCCGCGTGCGGCCCGAAACGGCTGAAGCTGCGCGTAAGGCAGCCGTAGAAGCAGCCTCGGCTGTAAACCTTGTCGGCATGCTGGGGGTGGAGTTCTTCGAACTCGAGGATGGCAGCATCCTTCTCAACGAGCTGGCACCACGGCCCCACAACACCGGACATTACACCATCGAGGCCTGCTACGCTTCCCAGTTCGAAAACCATGCCCGTTCGATCCTGGATCTACCGTTGGGAAGCCCCGACATGCGCATGCCTGCGGCCGTGATGATCAATATACTCGGGCACCGTGCCGGCTCCGTTCGTACAGATGGATACGCTGATGCGCTCTCCCATGAACGCGCTGGTATCCACCTCTACGGCAAAGCCGAAGCCCGCCCCAAACGCAAAATGGGGCACGTAACCGTTACCGGATCGGATCCAGATATCCTGCGTGCGGAAGCGGAGGCAGCAGCCAGCGCCATCCAGTTGTAGTCCCTTCTCTTCATCAGAAACAACCGATCATGTCACCACAGGACGCCCCCCCTTCAAACGCTCCCCTTGTCGGCATTGCCATGGGCAGCCAGTCCGACTGGCCTGTCATGGAAGCCGCAGCCGATATACTGGCCGAGTTCGGAGTGGCTTTTGAGACCAGGGTCCTGAGTGCCCATCGTACCCCGCAAGCCATGACATCCTATGCCGAGGAGGCTGCCGGTCGTGGGATCAAGGTCATTATCGCGGGAGCTGGCGGCGCGGCCCACCTCCCGGGCATGATAGCAGCGTCGACAACCCTGCCTGTGATCGGCGTACCCGTACCAACACGCCATCTGAAAGGCCTGGATTCACTGCTGTCTATTGTGCAGATGCCCGGTGGTGTACCCGTAGCCACCGTGGCAATCGGTGGCGCCAAGAATGCCGGACTCCTGGCCGTACAGATTATTGCTCTGCATGACCTGGCGCTACAGGCATCCCTTACGACGTACAAATCGACCCTGAAGGGTTTGGTCGATGACATGGACCAAACCGTCTCTGAGTGGGGAGCTGACAAACGCTTCTGAGCCGGCCCGGCAGCGCCCGTTCGGAGCAGACCCGACGTTCCGAACGAGGCCGCACCCGTACTATGTCAGTATTCTTTCGACTGCGCCCTATTCCAGAAAAAGGTCCTTGGTCATATCCACATCCCGACCCGTTATCTGGTCAGTAATGGTAACCCTCAACGTGTAAAGGCCGGTTTCCAGGTTTTCAGCATCCAGGATGAGATACTGCCCGTCTTCAGTGGACTCGACACTGATGGGGACACCGGTGGAGACTCCACGCCCTCCCCCGCCGAACAGATTCCGGATAGCTCTGCCGACACCACTGCCACTCTCTCGCGGGGTCAGCTCAGCCGCAACTTCGTAACGGGAAACCCCTTCACTGTCAGGCGTCAGATTATAGACCTCGAAATAGATGTAGATGGGCTGATCGGTGCCGTATACCGTCCAAGGCGCCGGCTGGATAGATAATCCTTTCCGGAGAATGTCCGATCCAACGACAGGCTTCCCATCAAAACTCTCCTCAATCCGGTACGAAAGAAGAATATCGGACATGGACAAGCCATCCCCCGTGAAGTCATGGACGTCTACCTTGCGACGCTGCACGGCTACTGTGCCGCCACCGGCTGTCTCGAATTCGACGGATACTTCATGCTCTCCCGGGGGCGTACTCATCTGCTCCGTATCCACCCAGAGGTTGGATTCATCGAAGCGAACGATCTGGGATGTGGGCAAGCCGTAAATCGTGCGGCGGCGTTCCACGAGGATATCCCTGTTTTCAGCAACTACAAAGGTACCGGCATTCGCCGTGATGTTGATGTATTCGTCATCAGGATTGTACGCATCCGTAATCGGGATAGCATAGTTCACGTACAGATCCGTTGTGCCATTGGCCCCTTTGAAGGCTGCTACGGCATAGGGCAACTCAATCTGACGACCCGGGGCCTCGTATTCGTACCTCTCTGGTGTTTCCCTGATGGTCTCTTCGGCCTTGATGATGTAGTCATTGATATAGGGTACGGCACCATCGGATATATCTGACGCCGGGGGGCTATACAGCCTGAATTCGCCGTTCCGGAATGGATCCTCAAAAACAAACTTGAATGCCCCGTAGTCCCAAATATTATAGGTATTTGCCTCTTCAAACATGTCCCATCCAGAACCAAAGCGACCTACGTTCAGCGCTACACCTACGTTTCCATCTATGTCCTCGAGTGAGTTCCCCCGGTCAGGCGTTCCCATCATCACCCCACTTCCCGAGCGTGGGATGACAATGACATCCCCCTGAGGTATTCCGTATCGAACCAGGATATTCCCCCGCTCCGTGTTCCATCCCTTGATGTCCAACTGAGCTGAACCGTAAAGCAGATCCGCGTACGTAAGCCGAGCATAATGCTCCATTTTGCGCTCGTTGTAAGAGGTCAAATAGCGCGGGTCCTTGGACATCCAGAATCGGGACGTGTAGCCGGCCTCATCCGCCCTGTAAGCTTCCAGCTCGTCTTTGGGGAGGATATTCTCTATGTGGTTGTAGGCATAGGCCGACTCCTCATCCATGAACCGAAACGCCGTTTCAAACGACTTGGAAGCCGCTTCCATGTTACCGGCATGGTAGTGGGCATACCCCAGATACGTCCACAATTCGGGGTCCTCCGGGAAGAAGATGTACATCTGTGCAAGCATGTTCAAGGCTTCGCCGTACTCCCCCTTCAACGCATAAATCTCCATCAGGTGGTCATACACAGACCGCTGACGAGGGTCTGCTTCCAGTGCCGTATTCAAGTGCATGATAGCTCGATCGTATGCCACTTGAGCCCGTCCAGACAAGTCAAGGACCGGTACACCTTGATCCTTGAGGGCGTCCACATCGAACTCGTCCGCCATGAAAACCTGGTTCGGATTCCAGGTCGGACCCGCCTGCATTAGCGTCTGGGGAATATCGGACTCTGTAATGCCTCCGTTGGCCTGATCAAAAAGGTTGGCCTGATCCACCAGATATCCCGCCATAGGGTCGTATTCCGTGCGAGCCCGGTACTCCCCCCTCAGAAAGTCGAGCGTCGGGTACATCAATGCGTTTCGATACCGCCAGAAATCCCGGATGTAGGCGTCACCGAGTTCTTCGTTGGCAAACGAATTAGTGCTGTCTCTCTCGAGTATGTCAATGGCTAAACGACGCCGACGGGCCTCACGGGACTGATCGATAATGAACAATTGGGAATCAGCTCGGAGTTGCTGTAGCAAAGCAACCATGTACTGAACGTTGCCAGGATCGATTTCCAACGCCGACTCCAGACGATTCCCGGCCTCTCTGACATCACGCAGATCTGTTTCCCAGTAAAGGCGCGCCAGCAGAAAATGAGCCTCTGCATTGCGCGGATCATCTTTCAACGCCTGGTTGAAGTGCGAAACAGCTGAGGCATACTCGCCGGCACGAAACGCCAGAATACCCTCTGTCATGGAGTCGCTATCCTGGGCAGACAGCGGCATGGCACCCACCAAACATACCAGTATAAGGGTGACCATCCTGGACCAACGAGAAAGATGATATGCTTTCATAACTGTTGTTTGCAGTAATGTCTTCACGGTGAGATTGCGGGCGGGTGCCCGGAATGAATGAGCGGTCAGTCTACCGAAAACCCGGCATTTCGTGCCGCATTCCGGTCAAGTTTCAGATTAAATCGGTCAAAGTATCCCCCGCCAACAAAGCCGAAGCCGTTCTGGACGTTGGAGAAGGTGCCCGGTTGTACGAGCAATTCAGGGTCAAACACGCCGACGGCACTGACCCAGTCGTCCGAGGTAACAAATGCACGCACCTCGATGTTGTCCAGAAAAACAGGGGTCTCGCCGGGACGAATCTGCAATGCGGAAAACACCGCGGCAATATCCGCCGACGGTATGATAGAAACGCGCCAAGTACCATTGCTGTTCTGCTCAACACGACCGCTCTGAATATCTACCCGAACGGTTGTTGTGTCGCTTCCATCGGGAAACGGCACGCGGACGAAATAGCTCGCTTCGGCCTGAATGACCCGGGGGACATTCGACCAAGTCAAGTTCACGATGACAGAGCTGCGCGCCGAAAAGATGGTATCGACCTCGACTACCCCATCGGGTGGCGTGTACACCTCTACTGTTGTAGCCTGGCCATCTGAGCGGGTTGCCGACAAGGCATACGTGGTCCCGTGGTCGGCCATGAAATCAGCATAGAACACATGTCCGATGGACCGATCGTCATAGGTAAGGATGGAATCTCGCCAGATAACCTCCTCCCCGCTGCGGCGATTGAGGGTGCGCACAACGGCATCAAGTGGCTCTGCCCGAGTATTTTCCAGAATGCCATCAATGGAAAACACCCTCACGGCCTGTCGCTGTGACGAAGGGTCGAGGTAACCGTACAGGGAAAAGACCTCCGGGGTGTCAAGGACGGGATCCACAGCCTCCTCGCAACCGGTGCCAACCAAGAGAAGCACGGCTAAAAGCACAGATACCATCCATGTGCATGCGACATGTGACACGGTGTCAGACATCAGTCGTATTCCAGTTTCAACCCGAACGTGGGAATGAATGGCAGTTGGTCCACTCGACGCAGCGTGAAAACATCCAGATAGAACAGGTTCTGCCGATCGTATGTATTGATGATGCCTGCCAACGCCTTCAGGCGAACCTTATCGGCCAAGACAATGTCCCGGCCAACCGTTATATCCAGTCGATGATAGGTGGGCAAAACACCATTATAGGGCTTTTCATAGATGACTCGGCGGCTGCCTGGTTCTTCAAACACATCCAGATTACCATCGACGATCATGAAGCCATCGAATCCGAGTGCACGGCTGTACGGCAGACCCGAACCGAATTGCCACCGTACATCTACATCTACCAGATTGGTGCTCCAGGAAACCACTGCATTTACCTGATGACGACGATCGTGCGGCGGACGGAAGTCCAACTCGGAGCTACCGTACCAGAGCTCCAAGGCGTCTTGCTGAGCCGTATATCGAACGTTTGACAGGCCGTAGGTTATAAAGGCATTGAATCCGCCATGCCGGTATTCCAGTCGAACGTCCGCTCCGAATACTCTGCCTTCTGCTGGCTGTATGCGCGTTGTAAACCGGGGGTAGGCCGTCCACTCAGGAATGAACAGATTGTTTAGCCGCTTGGCATAGACCTCCAGGCTACCTTCCACGCGTCTACTAACGGCTCGCCGATAGCCGGCGATGGCGTGAAGGGCCTCCGGCACACCCTGATCAAATGTGCTGGTAGTCCACGCTGTAAACACACCCGCAGCATCCCGTCGGTCAGTCAGACCAACAATTTCCTGGTGGAACGATCCGGCTGCCAAGGTGAATTCATCTCGTTCACGCAGCTTTACCGCTCGAAGACGCGGCTCAAGAAATCCGGAGTCCTGACTCGGGAAAGAATGAATTCGAAGTCCCGCACGGACCCGCCAGCCAAACGGTAGCATGAACTCTGGCTCGAGATATGCACCCACCTCGGTCGCATATTCCTTTCTGTAAAAGAAGCCCTGGTACAGACCATCGAGACTGCTTTCCAAGGCTAACGTACGGGCAAACAATCCCCACCGAACTTCTGAATTACGATGAAAGTGCGTGACGTTGACTGTCGTATTGGCGCTTGACAGCCTTGAAAAACGTACATCTTCGGTAATTCCGCTCTGTACCGACTTCAGTCGCGAACCCGAAACAATGAACTCCGCCATGATCGGGAACGCCCTTGGAAAAACAAGGTAGCGAGCCGAAGCCGACCGGTTTTCCCAAGCAATGGACTGTGGTTCCTCAAGATCGTTGCCCTCGAAAACCGAGCCACGGTCGTTGGTTCGCAGTAGCGATAGCGACAATTGCGTATTGGCATTGATGAAAGCGTGGGCCTTGGCAAAGAAGTCATCGAATTCGAAGGGAAGTTCGTCGTCCACGATGCGTGCGGCACCCTCGTCGATGACGCTCTCGCGATAAGAAACCAGGAATGAGACGACATCCTCCGCTATCGGCCCTTCCAGTGT
>JAAZVD010000090.1 GCA_018623785.1 Bacteroidota bacterium
ACACTGACGGGCAAATATGGCAGCGTGTACGAACACCGTTCCGGATTCTGCCTCGAAACGCAGCATTTCCCGGATTCGCCCAACCAGCCCGCTTTCCCCTCCACCATCCTGCGGCCGGGCGAAACGTACCAGACCCGCACGATCTACGCGTTTTCGACGGACGCCGACGAAAAAGCCCCATGATCCAAAGCCGTTGCCTGTTGCCGCCAACCACTGTTTGGTTGGACGCAGCCTACGGCAAATCCACCCGCATGAATACGTTTTCGGTGTACTCTTCCCGCTCGTAGAAGAGCCCCACGTCTCCGTCCGGCAATGCTGCGGCGGAGACGTATGCTGCTGAGCCGTCATGGATCACGGGTCCAGCGGTCCAGGTCTGTCCTTCGTCGGTGCTGAACCGCATGGTCAGACTGCGCCGCTCGGTTGGGTGGTTGGCACCCACGTACAGAAGGCGCTCCTCGGTTCGGATCAGACTCGCGTTCACGGCTGGATCTACCAGGCTTGAATCGGGCCGCGAGGTCCACGATTGGCCCCTGTCCTCTGACACGTGCACCCACCGATGTCCGGCTGACTGAACCCGGCTGTTGACCATCCAGCGACCGTCGTCGAAGGCGATGATCTTGGATTCATCGCCGGGCGTGACGGGCGATGGTGCCAGCGACCAGGAGACGCCATGATCCTCGCTCATCACCACGAACACTCCCCGCTGCAGGTTGACCATGGTATGCAGTAGCGTCCCGTCGGGCGCCTGCGTGCCGTGACCCGACGTGATGAACTTGAAGTCCGATTTCCAGTCGGCAGGGGCCACTTCGTCCGTGATGTCCCGGGGTTCGCTCCATGACGCTCCGGCATCGTCGGAGTGGATGACGTGGAAACGGTATTCGCCCGGAGCCCGGTCGTGGTCCATGACATTGACCAGCATGAAGACGCGTTTCTGCTCCCGGTCTACAATGAAAGAGGCGTCCGAGGCGGAATGGCCATCCGTGTAGTCCATGATGCGCTGGGCAGGCTGCCAGGTGCGGCCGCCGTCCATGCTGCGGCGCATCAGGATATTGCTGTCCCGGTTGCCCCGCAGGTCAGCGCAGGAGGGGACCCTGTCATCAATGGCAGCCAGGAGCACACTGTTTGCCCATTCAAGCGCCGGAATGCGATAGCAGGCCACAGAACTATCCTCAGGCGTAACAAACAGGATGGTCTCCAGTGAAGAGGCATCCTGTTCCGGGGAGCAGCCACTGCCGCTGAATGCGAAAAAAAGGAAGAGAACGAGCATGCGACCGGGACAGGCCCGGTCCGTAAGCGTGGTCATGAATGCGATGTCTTGCTTGCGAGGAATAACTCCGGATATTGCTGCATCAGTGTCGGGTAGTGGGCCTGTACTTGGACCCCGCCGGGGTACCGTGTGGATTCCGATCCGAATACATTGCCTGCCCGAAGGGCGGTTTCAAGGTTTCCAATGCGCAGCCACGACGTCAGGAAGCCGACAGCAAAGTTATCGCCTGCTCCCGTCGTCTCGAGAACGTCTACCGAACGTTCAGGCAAATCCAGTTCGTCATCAGGCAGATAGGCAATGGCACCCTGGTTACCCTGCTTGACGACGACGACGTCGGCCAGGCGACCAAAAAGGTTTTTTGAGGGAGGCAAGGAAATCTGCAAATCGCCCGCTTCCTGGTCGTTCAGAAAGAGGAAGTCCACGTTTCCCACCTCTTCCAGATGGGCCAGAGGATAGCTGCTGTCTGTACCTGGACCGGCCGGATCCATGGAAAGCGTCGTGCCCGCCCTGCGTAATTCCGGAAAAATGTCAGCCAACTTCGAGGTAAGGCCTGGCAGATAGGGGTGGTAGCAGACGTGGACGTGTGCCGGAGGATCTTCCAGAATCAGATCAAGCGCTTCCCAGTCTGATTCCGGATTGGGCACGCTGATAAAACCTCGATCGCCGTGCTTGGAAAAGGCTACCGACAGCCCCGTGGATTCGCTTCGGTCATCGGCACAGTTCATCAATCGAACGCCTGCGGCTTTCGAAGTGTCTCTGAGCCAGTGACCGAACAGGTCATCCCCGACGTTGGCATAGAGATCCGTGGGCCAACCCACGCTGGCCAGACCGAGGGCCACGATAGCCGCACTCCCTCCCGGCTCGATAGAGTATTCGTCCGACACGGTGTCGTAGCCTACCCGTGGAAGTGCCTTGACTTCTCCCAGAATGACATCAATGTTGAAGTCCCCGATAACAGCGATTCGAGGCGGATTGGAAGCGCGCAAAGAGGTACTCACGATGGTCGAAGTGTGAGAGGGCAGGAGGTCGTGTGCGGCAAACGCTCAGGGGCAGAGTCAGAATACGGACCCCGCGGGTGATGCACACGTGGTCCGCACGGAGAATCGTGTCTTTGTCTTTCCGAGGCGTCCGTTCGGTGCAAGGACGAAAGAAACGCTAATTTGTATTCGCGTAATCGCCCCAACCGGCGTTTGCGTGCTCGTTGGCTGTTCAGGGTAGTCAAACCTTGCCACATCCAGTCTAGACCATCTATCAACCGTGACGTCACTCATCGAAAATAAGGAGTGCTCCTACGACCCCTTGAGTCGATGGGTCTTTGTGCCGCTGAGGGTGCTGTTGCTGGCCTTCATTTTGTGTCCCTATCAAGGCCTGGCGCAGCGAAGATTTGCGGAGATAGACCTCAATGTATACCCGCAATCCGGTAATCTGTTATTCCTGTCCGATCCAGACTCAGTGTACCTGTTGAACATGGAAACCTGGGATCGGGTATCGATTGCTGCAATGCCCGATGCATCGCATTTCCTCGAGACATCGTTTCCAATAGCCTCTTCTGCGACGGTTGTGGATACAACCCTGTGGCTCTGGGATGCCTCTGTTGGCTCGACATTTTCATTCGGTCCCAGCGGGTTGACGGGTGCTTTTCCGCAATACCCGTCTCGTACGCGCTTCGACCATGCGGCTACGACGCGACCGGATACGGGTGAGCCGCTGGTGTTCGGTGGATATGGGTACTATCGGGCCAAGGACTTCTTCATCTATTTTGACACAGCTCTGGAGCAATGGCGCGAGCTTCCCCACCAGTACGGACCCTACGACCCCGAGCCGCAGGTGGGTGCCAGCCTTCTGGACATCGGTAACGGAAGGGATGTATACATGGTGCAAGGGCACGTCTCTGCTGAACAGTCGATGCCATACTACGTAGAGCGCACGCAGCCGTTGGCATTGTTGTTCGACATAGAGAAGCGGGAGTGGCGTCCGGCTCCCATGAATGAAGAGGTAGCTTGCCTGATTTCCACGCAGGCCAAGAATAATCGTCCTGATTTCAGGGGTGTGGGAAAAACATTTGCGGGGATGCTGTACCCGATTTCACAAGGATGCTCCTATTATTTCGAGGGTAAACCAAGGAGGGCATCCCTCGTTTTCTGGCGGCCAGACAGAGAGGAATGGGCTCTACAGGACCTGGATACGGAGCTTCCTGCCAACCATCACCTTGTCGGATTCTCTTTCAATGATCAGACGGCAACTGCGTATTTTTTGAAGTTGCCGGGGTTGGATGAAAAGGAAATTCATATTCGCAGCTTTGCCATTGCAGACACACTGGTTTGGCTTCCCCTTCCTGAGGTTGCTGCACCACCTGTGCGGTGGTACTGGTGGTTGGTCACGCTCCCTGCTCTTGGCGCGTTCGGCGTTGGAATCTGGTTTTTCCGCTTTCGTCAGTGTCTCTATCTGATACCCGAAGAGAACATACTGTTTATCCGGAAAGGCACGTTGGTGTTGCAAAAAGGGCTCCTACCGAATGCATCGGTCATTCTTTCGTTCTTGTGCGAACACCCCCGGGGTAAATGGCTCAACCGAGAAGAACTCGAATATCCATTTACCTCCATGGCCTACGAGCCCGATGCGCTGCGCACGACCGTCAATCGGGCTCTGTCCAATGTGAACGACATTGGTCAGCAGGAAATGGGTCTTGACGTGGTGGAGCGCCGGCCATCCCTGAGTGATAAACGTAAGCAAAAGTACAGGCTTAACCCCAAGGTCAAGTGGCGGCGAGGGGGATTCAAATGGCTTTCGAAGTGATGGTCTTCTCCACACCTGCGCTTCTTCCGGATGGGCCCGCGCAACCGATTTGAACTGCGAACAAAACCTCAAGCAATTTAAACGCCCCGCGGAACAAGAAAGCCCCTAAAAAGAAACCCCAAGCAGCGTAGCGGCTTGGGGTTTCGTGTGGGAGATACTAGACTCGAACTAGTGACCCCCTGTTTGTAAGACAGGTGCTCTAACCAACTGAGCTAATCTCCCGTAACGTCCGAAGGGGTCGGTATAACGCCTTCAGAGCCCGCAATGTTACGCTGACTTTTTATGAATGTCAATCGGTTTGGTTGACGTCGTTCTTACTTGTCGTATCTTCACTATTCTGTGTCCATTCGCTGCGAAACCCCTTCGCGACTCCCGTAAAGTGAATGGTAATCCGACATTATGCATCGTCAGTGTCAGCGCCCGCAGCGCATAGGCATTGACCAACCCACTCCGGATTCGGGCAACGCTCCGATCCGTGCCAGGATAAATACCGCTTAGGACCATGAAACGTACGTATCAACCCAGCCGTCGCAAACGCGCCAACAAGCACGGATTCCGCTCTCGCATGGCCACCAAGAATGGCCGTCGCGTACTGGCGCGCCGACGGGCTAAAGGCAGAAAGAATCTGACGGTCAGCGACACCAAGAGCGGCAAGTAAGCATTCGCCCGGGTGCCGTACGTATGTTTCCGCCCGCCCCCTCTGCACGCTTTCCCTCGGCTCGCCGGCTCAAGCGACGAGGTCTCATCGAGCCCCTGTTTGATCGGCAGAGTACCGAAGGCGGTTCCGTTTTCAGCGGCAGTGTGCGGATCGCGTACCGGTTTGTTGCCGAGAGCGCCATCGAAGGGCCGTTCCAGGTAGGGGTAGCCGTCGGGCGATCCCGTGGAAACGCCCCGCAACGTAACCGGATCAAGCGTATCTTGCGTGATGTGATCCGTCATGACCAAGAACGCCTCGAGCGCATTGCGCGTTCTCGCGGTATGGCGCTGACGGCCATGGTCCTGTTTCAGGGGCAGCGACAAGACAGTCAAACGATCCGAAGAGACGTTGACAGAACACTCGAAAAGCTCGAGGAGCGAGCCCGACAGCGCTGAGAGGAACCGCGCCCGGGTCCTTCCGTACCGCTTTCCCGGAACACCTCCGCCTACCCCCGCTCCACCCATCTCCCGACGCGAGGCCCCGATTGGATAGAAACGTTCTCACTGCGACGGTGCTGATTGCCATCATCATGGTAGTCTGGCTTACCTGGTTGGCTCCGGCCCCTCCCCCGCCAAGGCAGGACCAGTCGGTTGCTCCGGATTCAACTGTTGAGCAAATGGACTCCCAGGAGTTCGTTGAGCAGGGCGATCCGGAGGTTGGCTCGGTTCAGGGGTTGGCCGCTGACGACAGTACGTTCGTGCCCGGCCAGGACAGTGAGATCCGGACGATCGAGGTCGAAAACAGTGTTTACCGGGCCGTGCTGTCCACGCAGGGCGGAACCTTCACTTCGTTCGAGCTGAAGCAGTACACCGTTGCGGGAGCGGAGCGCTACGTGCAGTTGGTGGATTCGACCAAGGGTGGAGCTCTGGGGCTGCTCTTCACATCACCAGGCAGCCGTAACTACGACACGCGCGCCTTCATCTTCGAGGCCAACACGGCCGAGACGTCTATCCAAGTAGCCGATGCGCCGGTGTCCCTCTCCTTTGCGGCCGAGGTCGGCGGCGGGAAAATCATTCTATCCTACACCTTCGAGCCGGATACGTACGAGATAGGTCTGAACGTGGAACAGCCAGGCGCCTCGTCCTTCTCCACGAGAGAAGGGTACGAACTGGTGTGGAACGGCGGTGTGCCGTTCTCTGAGCTGGATCACGAAACCTCATCCCAGAACACCGGTGCGTTTGCTCGTACGGGCGGATCCGTAGAGGATGTGCTACTCAATTCGGATCCCTACGACGAGCTTTCGTTGCGCGGGGAAGTGGACTGGGTAGCGGTCAAGAACAAGTACTTTACGGTCGTCGTGATGCCGCAACAGCCTACGCGCGGGGCGGAGCTGATCGGCGAGCGTGTGGGCGAAGTATCTGACGCGTACGGGCGTCATGACTATCTGGCCAGTCTCCTCATGCCGGCCGCCGGCGCGGAGCCGGATACGTACACCATGTACATGGGGCCTATGGTTTATGGCAACCTGAACGACTATGACCTGGATCTCTATGACATGGTCGATTTCGGGTGGGATTTCTTTGAAGTCATTACGCGCCCCTTGGCCCGCTTCATCTTCATCCCGGCCTTCACGTATTTGAGTACGATCATGCCCTACGGCTGGGTGATCATCGTGCTCGCCCTGTTGATTAAGCTGGTTCTCTACCCGCTCACGAAGACGTCCTTCAAGAGCATGGCCAAGATGCGCGAGCTGCAGCCGCGCATGGAAGCGATCAAGGAGAAGTTTGCGGACAACCCGCAGAAGCAGCAGGAAGCCATGATGAAAATGTACAAGGAGACGGGGGTCAATC
>JAAZVD010000091.1 GCA_018623785.1 Bacteroidota bacterium
AGAGGCTGCAGCACAACAGGACCTGTTTGGCACCACGGAGGCCGGCGATCTTGCCTTTGAGTCCTGCTGTTGGGAGAAGGGCATCCTAAACGTGGCAGGCACGGACGAGGCAGGACGAGGATGTCTGGCAGGACCCGTCGTGGCCGCTGCCGTTATCCTTCATCAAGGATCGCGGATCGAGGGCGTTACCGATAGCAAGGCCCTCTCTGCCGCTGCCCGTAGCTCGTTTGCAGACCGTATTCGAAGCGAGGCCGTGGCCTGGAGCGTAGCCGAGTGTTCACCCGAGGAAATTGACCGGATGAATATTCTTTGGGCGGCCATGGAAGCCATGCGTCGTGCCGTAGCACAGCTGAGCGTGCCTCCCGCATACGTCCTGATCGACGGGAATACCGACATTCCGGGATTGGGTATTCCGTCGCGAACCATCATCAAGGGTGACGCCCGCTCTCACTCGATCGCTGCCGCCTCCATCCTGGCCAAGACGCACCGCGATGCGCTCATGCAGAGGTTGCACGTGCACCATCCCGGTTTCGGGTGGGACTCCAATGCAGGGTATCCAACGGTAGCCCATTATGAGGGCCTCGCTAAATACGGCCCGACCCCCCACCATCGCCAAAGCTTCAATCTGCAGCGATGACTCCCATCCGCGTTTCCATCATCATTGTGTCCTGGAACGCGCTTGATCTGCTCAAGCGGTGTCTTCCGAGCGTCGTGGCCACCGATTTCGACGGATTCGAAATCATCTTGGCCGACAACGCATCCACCGATGGCAGCGCGGAGTGGGTACGGGAAACCTACCCGGAGGTCCGGATTGTTCGGCATCCTGACAACTGGGGCTTTGCACGGGGCAACAACGCGGCCGTACCCCATGCGCGCGGTAACCTTCTTGTGCTGCTCAACAACGATGTGGAGGTCCCATCCGATTGGCTGAAGCCCATCGTATCCCGATTCGATGCCCACACGGACCTTGGTGCCGCGCAACCCAAACTGCATCAGTTCACGGATCGCACCCATTTTGAGTATTCCGGAGCAGCCGGCGGATTCCTGGATTGCTGGGGCTACCCGTTTGCCCGGGGACGGATCTTTGACATACTTGAGGAAGACCTGGGACAGTACGACGGGGAGCGGGATATTTTCTGGGCCTCAGGTACCTGTCTGGCCGTGCGGCGGGATCTGTGGGACCGCTTGGGAGGTCTTGAAGAGGCTTTCTTCATGCACATGGAGGAGATTGACCTGTGTTGGCGCATCCATCGCCTGGGATATCGCGTGGAGTGTGTGCCCGAATCCGTGGTCTACCATATGGGCGGAGGCAGTCTCCCGGCCGGTAATCCAAGAAAGACCTATCTGAACTTCCGCAACAATCTCCTGATGCTCTATCGGAACCTGCCCCGAGGAGCGTGGTGGCGCACGCTCATCATCCGGAGCCTGCTGGACAGCGTGGCTGCGCTGCGCTCCCTGCTGAGTGGAAACACCCGGGATGCGTGGGCCATCCTGAGGGCCTACCTGGCTGCCCACCGTATGAAGGGCATGATCACCGATATGGATGCTCCCTACGTGCCACTACCCTATCGGGGAAGTATCGTCCTGGATCGTTTCGTGCGGGGTAAAAGGCGGTATCAGGATCTGCCAACGGAGCGTCACACCTGAGACCTACGTCCTCTGATCTTTTCGCGCCAGGGTTTGCCAGGCTGCTTCATTCAAGGCGAACCAGAGGGCGGGTTTCTGACAAACCGTTCCCTCGAATCCGCACAAAAAACACGCCGCCAACGTGGTTGTCCAGCGGCACCGTATAGTGCTGACGACCTGCGCCCGTCGTCTCAGGCCGTTCCTCCCATAGTACGCGCCCAAGCGTGTCGATCAATTGCAGTGTTGGACGAGGACCCACGAGGCGGGCATCCCAGGAAACGGTCAGGGCGTGGGAAGCCGGGTTGGGCCACACCTCGATAGAAATCGGACGTAGAACAGGCTGCGATGGAGCACCAGCACCCGACGTGAGCCCACGCAGTTCTTCGATGGACGGGATATTCTCCCAGGCCATGGTGCGCCACTGAGCATCAGGAAGTGATGCGGCATCAATCGTGGCACGAAACGCTTGGAGCGGCAGCCGCACTTCGGAATCCGTTCCAAAATGCAGGGTATACCCATCTGGAAGCGGGATGCCGTAAGTATGGAAATGCGGCCGGTGGCCGAACGTCCAGGCCGCCAGATCCCGGGAGAAAAAGACGGCATCCGACATCGTGAACATGTAAATCCCTGATGATAGGTCGGTCACGAATCCCTCTGCCGTGCCAATCAGCACGGAGCGGTAATGCCAAGTAAAGCCATCTTCGGAATGATAGATGAGTACGAATGGCGGGTCATTGTACCCGTTGCCATTAGGATCGGGCGCTACCGAATCCATGGCCTCGCTGTAATGCGGCATCACGCCGACCCATGATCCATCGTCAAGTCGGGTAATGTTGAGGAAAGAGTTGAACTGAAGCGCATTTTGGGGAAGTCCGAGTTGATTCCGGACCTCCGAGGGTGCCGGCAGCAATACTTGGGGCGTCGTCGATTCCACCCAATCCAGACCGTCCTCAGATTCCCAACTACGGATGCCATCCATATTGCCAAAGGCTCTCCAACGGCCATCCGGCAGCAGAAACATTTGTCGCCAAAGCAAACGTGTCGGCAAATTGTAATCCGCCTCGATATCAAAGCTGATCGGATCCGTGACGGCATTCACCGGCTCCTTGGATACCCAACGTGCAGATTGGAACGCCACTCTGTGGTCGCCTGCAAAGTAAAGCGCGACCCTCCCGTCCGGCAGTCGTACCGCAGATGGGTCTGCAATCTGCTCGATTCCCGCGGGGCGTCCGGACATCTGATTCAGCGCCGTAATGCCCGGCGTGTCGTAGCGGATGGGGGCTCCCAAATCCCGTTCATCGACGACAGCACCCGAGTCCCATGGTGCCGCCAGGGTAAACAGCCCGCAATACCAGCCCGCATCAAAAAACGCTTCATCCGGGGCTGAATCTCCCCGGAAAACAGATTCCACCTCGGCTCTGGCATGGATATCGCTGAACAGGCGCTGCCCCATGCATTCCCAGAAATCCCCACTCAGGGCATCCAGCCAGGGACGTCCATCTTCCAATTCCTGTGCCGCCAAGTGGGTAAACAAATTCTCCTGGTTGGCCTGGGCCCTGACAACAACGTTGCTGGAGGCCAACAGCAGACCTATAGCACCAAGAGGTATTTACGAGAGATCATGGTGTTAAACGCTGAAGACCGGGCAGTGACCGGTAAGATAGCCGTTACTATGGAAACGTCTGACCGTTGCCGCCATGAGGAAAACTGTACCGGATTGGGATGTCTGACCTGACGTATCTTGCTACCCCAACACACATAAATCCTTTGTTCACATGGCAGCCTATACCTGCAACAAATGCGGCATGAGCGTCGGTTCGATGACCTGCGGTCACTGCGGCAAGGAGCTCATTCACGATACCATCACCACCGGATCCGGCGCTGAGGTTGCTGTATCTCGCTGCCCGGACGGCCATGGCAAGGTCAAGTCTCCCATGTGCTGCGGCAATGACATGACGTGCGAAATCGGCCAGGGCAGCTGACACCGGGTTCGGATAATCGAATCTAAGGAACGACTGCCCTAGCGGCGGGCACTGACGAACAGCCCCAGCGCAGTCAGGATGAGTATCATGGCCCCCAAGGCGGGTGCCGAAGGTACTTCGTTAAAAGCTATAGTACCCCACAGCGAAGCGACGACCGGGACGCCCAAGGATGCCAAGCCAGCCGTCGTAGCTGATAGATACTTCAGGGACCAGTTGAGCGACCCGTGTCCGAGTACGTGGGGAACAAGGGCCATGCCCAAACAAAGGGCGTAAATTTCCCATCCCCATCCTAGTAACGAAGAGCCCTGCACAATGGCTACAACGACCGTCGTGAGGGCCGTTACCACGTACACCGGAGCTACGTAGGCCAGCCACGACCGCCGCTGTCGGACGTACCTCCCAATAAGCAAATAGACGGAGAGAAATCCCGCTGCGCTCAGCGCGAGTCCATTACCCAGCATCGGTTGTACCGCCGCCTCGACCGTGGGGCTCCGATCAATCCAGCTCAAGGCTCCCACTCCGGCAATGGCCACCAACAGCGAAAAAAGTTCGCGACCGTTGAGGCGCTCCCTGAAGAGTAAGAAACCCAGCATGGCCAAGAACAATGGACTCAAAGCTACCAGCGCAGACGCAGATGCCACGCTGGTGTAGTAGAGAGCGTTGATCCAGGTCACGAAGTGCAATCCCAAAAAGAGCCCTGACCCTACAATCAAGCCCCACTCCCGCCCCGATAATTCCTGAATCTCCTCTCGGGCCTTCGTGGCTGCTACAGGAATCAGAAGGAGAGCTCCAAATACGGTGCGCCACACCGCTACCGTTTCCCCTGGTGCCTCCGTGGCCCAGCGAATGAACAACACACTTGTCGAGATGGCGGTCAGGCCGATGCCCAACGCCAACCACGCGCGAACGGGAGTTGCTTCGGACGGAGTAGGCGAAACCTGCATTACCGCAGGCGATCCATTGACTTGATCAGATCGGTGTCCTTATCGATGCCCCGTCGAGCCATGAGAAACATGAGATAAGCCATGACCGGTGCTCCAAAGCCGACCCAGTACTCGAACGTCGCGTCGGTCGAAATGGAAGCGAATCCGCCTGCCATCGAGTTGAGCACCACTTTAAGGACCAGCGCCAGCAGCACGACAATCTGCATGGCAACCACCAAGCTGCGCTGCCGCTTCCTGTCCTTATACAGGAAGATGGCCGTAACGCCACCGGCCGCTGCCAGGCCGAAAAGACCCATGGATACCGGCACATACCACGCAAGCGACGCCGTAGCCGCACTCGTCCAAGCCCCATCAGCCAGGAACAAGATACCCAGGCAGATAACTGCCAGAAGCAGGTAAACGGTTTGCAGTCGTTGAATCATGACACTGGACCTGAATGAATCGGGGCTACCTGAGCAATAACGGACCCGACAAACGTACGGCTGGAAGCAAAAAAAAGGGCCCCGCGGAGGCGGGGCCCTTTCGATTTCGGTATTGATTCACGCAGCGCCCAAGCGCCGAGCGTGGACAAATCAGGACGGTATTTCCCTACGCGACGAGTAGTTGATTCGCAGCGTACCCGCCTCTCGGAGCTCCTGCTGGACATCGAGTACGATCCCCATCTCCGACGTTTCATCCACCTTGAGCGACACGATGAGCTTGGGCTGCTCGACCAGCTTGCGGTACATGACCGTCCGGATGGTACCTGTGTCCTCGATCAAGGCGTCATCAATCTGGACACCGGTTTCTCCCAGTCGGTTGCCATCCAACTTGCGCGGGCCGATGTAGATATAGGACACAAGACGTTTCTGATCAATCTTGGTGAGCGCCTCGGCCTGTGGCAACGTCGTACGCACCTGAACCGTGGTCTCCCGAAGTACCGTACTGACCATGAAGAAGATCAGCAGCATGAAGATGATATCCGGGAGCGAAGCGGTAGGGATATCCTGCTTCGTTTGAACCTTCTTTTGAAAGTGACCTGACATGGAGTTCGGAATCGTTTACAGATTGTGCGTTGCGTTACGCCGCATCGGGCTCAGCAATGGATATGGCCGCCTTGATCTTGTCGCGAATGGCGTTTTCCGCGTCGGACTCCTCAATGGAGTCAACGTAGGTCGCGTAATCCGGGAATCCGAGCGCGCGCGCTTCGGCATCCCACATCTCGAAGTAGGCCATCCACACTTCGTCCATGACACCGATGTACGCCTCGTAGGGAGTCTGGCGGGCCGTTTTGATGGAGACGAGAGCCTTGCCGGTCTCCTCCGCGTAACGCGGATCTTCCCCGTTGTTCAAGACGTGCTTCTTCACTTCCTCTCGAATGAGCTGCACGGCTGAAGGCTGATCTTCGACCAGCACAAGCCCTTGCTCGTTAACCAAGATCTTGAGGACGTTGCGTTCCTTGATCGGCGGTGGTTCCACATCATCCTCCAATTTGGGAGGAAGTACCATTCCGATTCCCGTATCAACGTCAATGGTCGTTGTAACCAGGAAGAAAATGAGCAGCAGGAAGGCGATGTCCGCCATCGAAGACGTTGGAATTTCCGCCTCTTTGCGCTTTTTCTTTTTCAGCAATGACATGATGATTTCCCTCTGATGGGGTTATTTCCCCTTGGCGTGTCCGACCGAGAGCACCCGATCACCACGCAAAGGCGGTTGTACTGTCGCGTAGCGTGCCGGCGGTTCCTAGAAACCGAGCAGGCCTTTGAGCCCAGAGACGAGCAGTGCAGCCGAGGTCAGCGCCAGCGAGATGAGGAACGCCAACACAGCCGCGTGCGCCCAGTCTCCCATGGCGAGCCCCAGCACGCCAAGGAGAGCAATCGGGATCATGGTAAGCACGATGGTCAAGGGATTCACCTTGCCCTGCGCCAAGGAGCGCAGTCCGAAAGCGCCGATCGCGAGGAGGCTGATTCCGGAAACGATGAGTACAGCCCAGACGAAGTAGGGTACGAGTCCA
>JAAZVD010000001.1 GCA_018623785.1 Bacteroidota bacterium
GGAGCGCCGGATCCGGACATCGCCCACTACCCTGTTCCGCCCCCTTGATCAGCCGGCTGACGGCGCGCACTGGCGTGTCTTCTCTCCCGACGGCCGGCACCTGGCCACCATTCGCGGGGAATGGCCCGTTACGTGGATCGAAGTGAGCGATTCCGGAGGGCGCGGCGCCCATCGGGCCGTCAACTGACGAAAGGCTCCCGAGCCACAGCGACCGCAATCCCCCAAAAGCAAAAAGCGCGCCCGGCCTTATGGCCGGGCGCGCTTTGCACATTCTGGTTCACACCGTCGTCAGCGGCTGTGTCCCACAGACCCCATAGCCACGCGGACACGGTTACGGGCACGTTCGAGTGCCGCCTCCATGGTCGCCTTGAGCTGAGGATCCGCATTGGCCAGTGCCTCTACGGCACGCTGCTCGGCCGCTTTCGCACGCTCCACATCGATATCTGATGCCAGCTCCGCTGTTTCGGCCACAACACTCACGGTGTTGTTCTGCACTTCCACGAACCCACCGGAGGTGGCAATCGTGATGGGATTACCATCAGCGCCCGTCACCACGATGGTGCCGACTTCTATGGCCGCAATCATCGGTGCGTGGTTTTTGAGCACTTCGAACGAGCCTTCCACGCCGGGAGCCTTGATCCGGGTGGCTTCGCCGTTGAAGACGCGGCCGGAGGGCGATACGATATCTACGATCATGATGCCTCTACCTTGGTGTGGAGTCGGATGACCTTCGCTTACGCTTCGACGGCGGCTTCAGCCAGCATCTTCTCGCCGGCTTCGATGACTTCCTCGATGGCCCCCTTGTAGGTAAAGGCGCCTTCCGGAAGGTGATCGAGTTCGCCGTCGAGGATCATGCGGAAACCACGGATGGTGTCGTCGATCTTGACGTATTTGCCAGGGTTACCCGTGAACTGCTCGGCTACGAAGAACGGCTGGGACATGAAGCGCTGCGCACGACGGGCGCGGCCCACGACCAGTTTGTCTTCGTCGGAGAGTTCGTCCATACCGAGGATGGCGATGATGTCCTGAAGCTCTTTGTAGCGCTGCAGCAGGTTCTTGACATCCTGCGCCGTGTTGTAGTGCTCATCACCGAGGATACGCGGATCCAGGATGCGGGACGTAGAGTCCAGCGGGTCAATGGCCGGATACAGACCCAGGGATGCAATCTGACGGGAAAGCACCGTCGTGGCATCGAGGTGGGCAAACGTCGTTGCCGGAGCCGGGTCGGTAAGGTCATCAGCAGGCACGTAGACGGCCTGAACCGAGGTGATCGAACCGTTTTTGGTGGAGGTGATGCGCTCCTGCATCTCACCCATTTCCGTGGACAGCGTTGGCTGGTAACCCACGGCGGAGGGCATACGACCAAGAAGGGCCGATACCTCGGAGCCTGCCTGCGTAAAGCGGAAAATGTTGTCGACGAAGAAGAGCACGTCACGACCACCCAGGTCGCGGAAGTATTCGGCAATCGTCAAACCGGAGAGGGCCACGCGGGCACGGGCTCCAGGGGGCTCGTTCATCTGGCCGAAGACCAAGGCAAGCGAGGAGTTCTTGAGGGCTTCGTGATCCACTTTCGAAAGGTCCCAACCTCCCTCTTCCATGGAATGCAGGAATTCCTTGCCGTAGTCCACAACACCGGACTCGAGCATCTCGCGCAGAAGGTCGTTTCCTTCGCGCGTACGCTCGCCGACGCCGGCAAACACCGACAGACCGTCGTGGCCTTTGGCGATGTTGTTGATCAGCTCCATGATCAGCACGGTCTTGCCTACACCGGCACCACCGAAGAGACCAATCTTTCCACCACGGGCGTAGGGCTCGAGGAGGTCTACCACCTTGATGCCCGTTTCGAGCATCTCAACCGTCGTGGATAGGTCTTCGAAGGCTGGGGGCGCGGCGTGGATCGGACGGCGCTCTTCCGCTTTCGGCTGCTCGATCCCGTCGATAGCCTCGCCGACCACGTTGAACAAACGACCCAGGATGTCTTCGCCGATCGGCATTGAGATAGCCTGCCCTGTGTTGGTCACTTTCGTGCCGCGGGTCAGTCCATCGGTAGCGTCCATGGCAATCGTGCGGACACGGTTCTCGCCAAGGTGCTGCTGCACTTCGAGTACGAGCTTTGAGCCATCTTCGCGCTCGATCGTGAGGGCGTCGTAAATTTCAGGTACGGCGTCAGCAGGAAACTGAGCGTCGATAACGGGACCGACGATCTGCACGACTTCGCCTGTGGCCATCTTGGGTTCCATCTGGGTTGGGAATATCAGGTTGGAATGAAAACGGGGCAGGGATTGCATCCTCTACCGCCGAAAGGTGGGTGCAACGGACTCGCGTCCTGGGTGGATCGAGCCGAATGGAGGGCCCATAGGGCCTCAAGGCACTGCACGATTTCTCAAGAACAGGAAAATACGGTCGTCCCTGCGCGGATGCCTGCAGGCCCGGTGTAACCCTCGCAAAGAAACGGGGAATTTGCCTCTTCAACGGATGTTCATTTATCTGCGTTTTTCGGCTATGTACGCATATATTGACCCTATCACTTCCAAGCGATTGCCTCCCTATGAAACGCTCTGCCGTTACGCTCTTCCTGCTTGTACTCGTGTCCTTGCCCGCACGTTCTCAGGATCTCCCGACCATCAGCGAGAAAACTGCCTCGCTCGAATCCATGGAGGGCTTCTTCACCCTCTACTGGGATGATGACGCGGGCAAGGTCTGGCTCCAGATCGACCGCTTCGATGAGGACTTCATTTACCAGGTATCCTTGGCGGCAGGCCTGGGCTCGAATGATATCGGGCTGGACCGTAACCAACTCGGTCCAACCCGCATCGTGCACTTCGAGCGTCACGGCCAGAAAGTGCTTCTGAAGGCTCCTAACCTCGATTACATAGCGACCTCGGAAAATGCATCTGAGCGCCGGAGCGTTGCCGAAGCGTTTGCAGCCGGCGTTCTGCACGGATTCGATGTCATCGCACAGGAGGATGGGAAGGTTCTTGTGGATGCCACGTCGTTCATCGTTCGAGACGCCCATGGCGCGATCCGGACGCTGGCTCGCTCCGGAGAGGGTTCCTTCCGGGTAGACGGTTCGCGCTCTGTTCCCTTTCGGGAGAACACCAAGTCCTTTCCCCGCAATACGGAGATGGAGGCGCTCCTGACGCTTACGTCGGACAACCCGGGAGCCGAGGTCCGTAGCGTGGCTGCCACTCCGGAGGCCGTAGTTCTTCGTCAGCGCCACTCCTTCATTGCCCTGCCCGAACCCGGATTCAAGCCGCGCAAACACGATCCTCGGGCAGGCTACTTCGGCCCCAGCTTCATGGACTACTCCGCCCCCATCGGAGAAGACATGCGTACGCGCTATATCTCGCGCCATCGCCTGGAAAAGAAGGACCCTAGTGCGGCCGTTTCCGAACCGGTCGAGCCCATCATCTACTATCTGGATAACGGCACGCCAGAGCCTGTTCGGTCAGCTCTTCTCGAGGGGGGGCGGTGGTGGAATGAGGCGTTTGAAGCGGCCGGGTACATCGATGCCTTCCGCGTCGAGGTATTGCCCGAAGGCGCCGATCCACTGGATGTACGCTACAACATCATCAACTGGGTGCACCGATCTACCCGGGGCTGGAGCTACGGATCCAGCATTACGGACCCCCGCACGGGCGAAATCATCAAGGGGCACGTTCTGCTTGGATCCCTGCGCGTCCGCCAGGATTATCTCATTGCCGAGGGCCTTTTGAACCCCTACGACCCCAGAAGCCCGCGCACCGGCAGCGTCGATCCCATGCTGGAGATGGCGCTGGCACGTATCCGGCAGCTTTCTGCCCATGAGATCGGTCACACGCTCGGCCTGCAGCACAACTTTGCAGCGTCGGTCAACAACCGCGCCTCGGTCATGGACTACCCCGCCCCCCTGGCAGAACTGGACGCTGAAGGGCGCATCACCCTGAATCGTGCCTACGATGACGGGATCGGTGAATGGGACAAATTCGCCATTCGATACGGCTATTCGGACTTTCCGGACGGCACGGATGAGGGTACCGCCTTGCAATCCATTGTGAAAGAATACATGAATGCCGGTTGGCTGTTCATGACCGATGCCGATGCCCGTCCCGCCGGTGGCGCCCACCCTTCGGCCCACCTCTGGGACAACGGCGCCAATGCCGTGGATGCTCTCGGTCTGGAAATGGCGGTTCGAAAGACAGCACTGGCCAATTTCGGTATCGGCACGATCCGTTCGGGTCGGCCAGCTGCGCTCATGGAAGAGGTGCTCGTTCCGCTGTTCCTGCGCCATCGCTACCAACTGGACGCCGTGGCCAAACTGGTTGGCGGCGTCAACTACGCCTACAACATCCGGGGCGACGGACAGAACTATCCGGAGGCCGTCGAGCCGCGCGAACAGGTACGAGCCATCGACGCCATGCTTGAAGCAGTGGAGCCCGATGCGCTGGCGTTGCCGCGGCACATCCGTACACAGATTCCGCCGCGGCCGCCGGGGTATGGCCAGCATCGTGAGCTGTTTGATGGCGATACGGGGCTGATCTTCGATCCATACGCCCCGGGCGAGGTTGTTGCTCACCAGGTTTTCAGCCTGCTGCTCGAGCCCACGCGTGCAGCCCGTATGATGGTCCAGCGAGATTTTGACGGTGGACAACCGGGCCTGCTGGACATGCTCGTGCGGATAACCAACAAGGTGTGGCTGGAGAAAGAACCTTCGAATGCCTACGCTGCCGAGTTGCAACGCGTCACACAGCAGGTCTGGACTGATATCCTGTTGAATGCCGCTGCCTCGAGCCGGTACGCCCCCGCGGTGCGCGCTCGCATATCCCTGCACCTGCGTGACATCCATGCCTGGCTGAGCGCCAACACGCCCGATACGGATGAGGAGACGCAGGGCCACCGCCTGGCCGCGCTCGATGATATTGACCGCTTCCTCTTCCGTCCCTACCAACCCCAGGAAGAACATCGCACCATTACGACACCGCCTGGATCTCCCATCGGGTCCGGGCCTTCCTGGTCACTCAGAGTAGCGGAACGGGCAACGTGGCTCGAGGCATGGAACGATGCGACCAGGCTGTGCACCTTTGAATCGGGATGGGAATGAAGCGGCATCTCGGCCTGCTCCTCGGCTGCCTACTGGTCGGCGCATCCTGCACGAGTGATCCCTACGCGGATCTTCCAAATCCTCTGTTCCGATCCTACGACGGGGGCGACGTGCCCGGTGCCGCGGTCATGATCATCCGGAAAGGCGAAATCCAGCGCGCCGAAGGGTATGGCATGGCAAATCTGGAAGCGGGCCGTCCAGTTACCCCGGCCACCAACTTCCGTCTGGCCTCCGTTACCAAGCAGTTTACCGCCATGGCGGTGGCCATGCTTGTCGATGAGGGGCTGTTGGGGCTGGACCATCCGGTCCACTCCATTCTTGACGGGATGCCGGTTGTGGCAAGAGACGTAACCGTTCGTCACCTGATCCAGCACCAGTCCGGTCTCCTGGATTACGAATCTCTCATTCCCGAGGGCTTTGAGGGGCAGGCAAGCGATGCGGATGTGTTGACCTTCATATCCACCACCGACAGCCTGTATTTCTCGCCCGGTACGGATTATCGGTATTCCAACACCGGGTATGCATTGCTTTCGTTGATCATCGAAGAACGCTCCGGGCTCTCCTTTCCTGACTTCCTGCAGACACGCATTTTCGAGCTACTCGACATGACCGGTAGCGTGGCGTTCGTGGATGGCGAAAACGAGGTTACCAACCGGGCCTTCGGGTATACCGTGGATGGGGATGAGGTTACCTTGAGCGATCAAAGCCAAACCAGCGCCGTGCTGGGCGATGGCGGCATCTACTCGTCCCTCAATGATCTCTACCGCTGGGACCAGGCGCTGTATGGCGACGAACTGGTCGGCGATTCGCTCATGTCGCTGGTGTTTACCCCGGGGCTGTCAGACTACGGCTTTGGTTGGCGCATCGATACTCATCTGGGGCACCGGCGACACGGCCATACGGGCAGCACGCGTGGGTTCCGAACGGTCATTCACCGATATCCGGATGCAGAGCTGACGGTCGTTGTCCTGACAAATCGAAATGGACCGGCCGTGGCCGAACTGGCCGAGCGCGTAGCTGCAGGGTACCTTTAGCGGGATCAGTCCGCTGCTTCGGCAATACACTCGATCTCAACCAGGGCATCCAGCGGGTTTTGCCGGACGGCAATCGTGGTACGGGCTGGTCGATGGCCTTCGAATATTTTGCCGTAGACCTCATTCATGCCCGCAAAATCATCCATGCTCTTGAGGTAGACCGTGGTCTTGACAACGTCGATCAAACCCAGGCCCAACCCGTTGAGGACCGTGGATATATTGAAAAGGACCCTGCCGGTCTGCTCTTCAATGGTATCGCCAACGATTTGCATGGTATCTGCGTCGAGCGGGGTCTGACCCGATAAAAAATAGAAGGGACCAGAGCGGACGGCATGACAGTAGGGCCCGATGGCCTCGGGGGCATCTTCCACGAAGAGGGTTTGCATCGATGTCAACTGGTTGAGTTCAGGAATCCATCTGAAGCTAGGAGGTCCGTTTGCCCAACGCAATGCCAAAGGCTCAGTCGGGCGCTACCATACGATCCAACGCTGCCACAAAACGAGCAGGAGCACCCTTGTCCATGCGGAAATACAGCGATGGCTCGATGATTTCCAACTCCATGAGCCACCATTCATTGCTTTCCCGCACAAGGTCCACCCGGGCATACAGCGTCGGCGCGTCGGGCCACCGTAACCCGAGAGTCTCCATGACTACCGCGCCTGCCTTCAGAGCGCTCTCCTCCGGCTGCCACGCAAGGATGGTACCCCCGTGTTCTTCCTGCACCCGGAAGTCCCCTTCAGTCGGTCTCTTGCAAATGGCATGGCTGAATTCAGCGCCGAAGTAGAACAGGGAGACTTCCCCAGCCGACGCTATGGAGGCGACGAAGGGCTGCACCATGAAATCATCCGATGCGAATCGCGTCAGAACCTCCTCGGATTCGACACCCGGACAAAGCCGAAAGGCCCCCTCCGCATTGGCGCTCCGAACGGGTTTGATAACGAGTTCCTGCGCCTCGAGTACCTCGGTAAAATGGCGTGTATCCCCCCGCTCCAGACGACGACCGAACAAGGTTGGTACAACGGCCACCCCTCCCTCGGCCAGATCCGCGAGATACCGCTTATCAGCGTTCCAGCGCATCACATCCGGATCATTGAACAGACGCGGACCGGCCGAACGAATGTGATCAAGCGCATCGAAAAATGCATCCACCCGACGATGATAGTCCCATGTGGAGCGCACGACCACCGCATCAAATCGAGACCAGTCCACCCCGGCAGCGTCCCAGGGAATGGTTTCGACGGTCCAACCGGCCTCTTCGAAAACCTGGGCTGCCAGGTGATCATCGATGTGATACCCACTCGGATCAGAGAGCGTCAGAAAAGCACAGGAACGCATGAGGTCAGTGTCCTGCAGAAATGAAGGTCATTCATGCACGCTACCGTGAAAAAAGAGACCTCCGCGCCGTATGACGATGTCATACGGCGCGGAGGTACGCAATATACATCTGATGGCCCGGGCAGGTACCACCAGCGTCAACCAGATACGATCAGGAGGCCAAGCCTCGGATAGTGTCAACAAGCATGGCCACTTTCTGGTCGCTCGCCCCATCGAGGTCGGCTGCCAGATTGTTCAGCGTTGAACGACGGGCTGCTCCCGTCTGTCCTTCAGCTTGCGCCAGAGCCGCACGAACCGCGTTGATCCGAGGCAGAGACATACCGCGAGCACGTTCGATCTGGTCCACGTAGGCACGAGCCAGGACGAACGTGGTTGGCCAGTGATACATGGGCTGCCCCTGGGCGTTGAGATAGTCAAGCTGCACCGTGTTAGCCGCAGCAATCTCATTCTCGCTCACGAACCCGCTCGGAGTCAGCTCGAAGATGTCCAGCCCGCGTGAGATTTCCGAACTGACAATGAGCCCGTTGTACCAGTAGACCGACCAGCTGCCACCATTACCCTGGGTCTCTGCATTGACCGGGCCGCGATCGTGGAAAGCAATTTCGGTGGGGTTGTTGATATCTGTCCAGTCATAGACAGAGATACCACCCTGATACCATGCCTGTACGAAGACCTCCCGCCCGGGAATCGGAATCATGGATCCGTTGTGCGCTACGCAGTTCTCTACGTTGGTCTGGGGCGCCGGCAGCTTGTAGTAGCTATGGAAAACCAGCTTGCCTTCCTCGATCGTGAAATGGGCATTCGCTCCCCACTCGTAGGGATCGTCCTCACGGCATTTGGGCTGGCCGCCGCCGCCCCACTCATCCGTGAAGAGCACCTTGGAACCGTCGTTGCTGAACGTGGCCGAGTGCCAGTAGGAGAAGTTGGAGTCAGCGGCCGCATCCATGCGCCAGGGATTGGCTGGATCCGAAATATCCAAGAGCAGTCCATATCCGCCGCATGCGCCGCCTGCCAGCCCGATTTCCGGGTAGAGCGTAATGTCATGGCACTGGGTTGGGCCCGGTGCTGGACCATCACTTTGCGCGCGATTCCTGTTGCCGAAACGCCGCTCGATGATACCCGGCAACGCTTCCCGGAACGCAGCACTGTCGGCAGCCGTCATTTCCCCGCCTCCACGCGACTCCATGAAGGGTGTCGTGAACATCTCCAGCATACGTCCGGACAGGATGCGCTCCTGACCGAAGATCTCGGCCGTAAACGCTCCGCCTGCCTTGGCCTCGGCAATAATGCGCAGATCCGCCGGGGACATACCATGCTGCGGGGGAGCCACGAGGTCTTCGAAAATACGCGGAGAGCTGACGATGGCGGCTGTTTCCGGCGCATCCAGCGGTACCTCAATCACTTCAATCCGGAAAAGGGCCGAGTTGGGGTCTTCATCCGGCGTAGCCGCAGAACATCCCGGAAGTTCTTCATCCGGACGAACGCCGGCCGAACCCGATACATAGATCCAGATCTTGTCGTCCACGTCGGGATCCTTCAGAACCGAGTGCGTGTGCGATCCACGGCAGGTCTGCACATTGTGGATGTACTCGGGATTACGAACATCGGTGATGTCGAAAATGCGAATCCCACGGAGACGATCTTCGCTGACCCGCTCTTCAACCCCTTCCGTACCGCAGTCAAGTCGTCCACTCGTGCCTTCGCCCGATACGAACATCAGATCCCCGTACACGGACACATCGCTCTGCGATGCCGGGCACAAGTAATCCACGACCAACTCAGGCGCACCGGGATTGGATACATCCCAGATCATCACTCCATTGTAATTGCCTTGGAAGACATAATTGTCCTTGAAGGCCAGATCCGAGTTGGTGACGCCGATGAAGTCCTCAGCCGGGGGCGTTGTAGAAAGCTTGGTAAGATTCCAAAGGGCTTCTTCAGCATCAAAGAGACCAGCCCCAAGTCCGACCCTTGGATCGGGCGATAGCGATTCGGTGGACAGCATGGCCATGCTGGAGGTCGTGTCTTCGCCGGCCTCCATCATGGGGGCAGACGAGCAGCCTGCCAGCAGGACGGCGGCAAAGAAAACACCCCAAAGGGTGCTCCCGGCCACGCAGGATCCGGAAGTGATACAGGTAGAAGGTTTCATGGGGTTATCGGTTTGGGTGTAAGATGGCTGCTCTTGGGGAAACGGGACACTCCCGCGGCAGGTGTCAGTTCTGATTCATGGCTTCGAGCATACGCCGCATGCGTGCAATCTCAGTTTCTTGATCCACATTAATGTCCGTGGCCAGACGGAAGGCATCCTCGTCATTCCCGGCGCCGTCGGTGTTGAACATGTCGTCGACCATGGAGGTAGCGCCCTCGTGATGCTGGATCATGTAGGTCAGGAAGAGTCTGTCGAAAGCCGGACCACGGGCCGCCGCCAGCTCCTCCAGTTGCGCCCGGGTCAGCATCCCGGACATCATGGCGTGATCATGACCTTCGGCCATTCCGTGATCCTGTCCGGGCATGTGGATCATCAGATTGAGGCCATCGATATGGACCTCAGGGACGGGCTCATTCCGGGTCCGGAGCCACCGCTGCATGGTGGCAATCTCATCATTTTGGGCATTTATGATCCGCGCGGCCAGGATCCGTATGGTATTCGAACCTGCATTTTCTGGAGCCATTCCCGACATGATCAACGCCTGGGCATGGTGGCCTATCATGCCGGTCATGAAGTCAACTTCGGCCTGCGTATACCGACTGATGGCCTCTTGCTGTCGCTGCCAAAAGAGCGCTTCCATATCCTGCATATCGGACGGAGCCATGCTGCTTTCTGCTTCACTCACCGAGGCGACCGTGGAAGCGCAGCCCGTGGTAAGTATCAAGAAGAACAGGAATGGCAGAAACACTGTCGCGGACGCGAATCGCATGGTCGAGTTGTTTTCTGGGGGGAATACGTACAGCACCGGCACCGTTTTGGACGCATCCGCCCAACATATCATTCCACCGGCAGCGGCGGCACCGGCGGCGGCAGTATATGAATACCAGCGATGAGCGCAGACCGCCGAACGCTTGATGAACGCCGGCCATGAACACCGGGCATGGGCGCGGGCCGCAGCTCAGTTGCCACCCGGAAGGAACTCCTGATAGAACGTGAATACCTGCCGCTCCCTAGGATCCACTTCCACCCGAACCCAGTGCAGGTTCGGCTCTCCAAAGCCCTCCACGCGGGTAACGTTCTGCAGCACGGCACCGTCGGGACCACGCAGCGGCTTGTCGACCCGGAACACGTGGGTGTCGCCGACGGCAACAACCACCTGACCGTTATACACGGCAGCCTCTTCGGCCAGCACCTCGTAGAAGGGAGCCAATCCCGGTGCGGGCTGACCACATAAACGGCAGGCTTCGCCGTAAAACTCCTTTGGAGCCGACACAGGCCACAAATCAACCTGCATAGCCAGAAAAACGCCCGCTGCGCCGGACTCGCGAGCTGTCTTGAAGGCTGTCCGCACCCAATCGCCCGCCGCATCGAGTCGACGTTGGGCCGTTGTAGAGTCCGTGGGCGGACGCGTGATGGCAATCAGATGGACTGTAGCAAACACGGCCCCACCCTGCTCCCACATCCGGTTCTCCACATATTGCGTGTAAGTGGATTCGAGAGCCTGCGATCGTACCGTCATGGTCCGCCCCCCGGTACTCATGGTCGGATCGGGGTAAAAAAGGTCCCGAACGAACGCAAGGCGCTCATAATCGTCATACGACCCTGCCCTTTCGCGGACACAATCAAACCAATCATTGTCTCCCAGCGTGAGCAGAAACGGGATGGAAAACCGTTCAAACAACTCAAAGCGGCTCTGGAGCAGTTCATCGGAGCATGACTGGCTTCCTCCCTTCGTATCGCCCAGATGAACGACCCAGTCGATGTTTTCCCGCGCGTTGATGTCGTCAATCATCCGGGCAGCCACTTCTTCGCCGATCGGACTGTAGGGCCCATCTCCAATCAGAGCAAACTGTAGGGGCTCGTCTGTCCGACAACCGGTCAGCAGCAGGATCGTCAGGAACGCAATACGGGTGATCATAAGAAAAGGGGGCTGGTTTCCAGATAACTACTGACCACCAAAGCCAAGATCAACGGGTTGCGGGTATTAAATGATGATCAAGCAAGCGCCGGGCGGCCTCAATCTCGTCCTGAATAATGGTATGCCCCATGCCAGGATAGATGCTCTTGGTGACCTCAGCGCCCATGGACGAAAGCACCTCGGCCGTTTCTTCCACACGCTCAAGCGGAATGTGGAAATCGGTGTCCGAGCAGCCCAGAAAGACGGGCGTTCCCCCCACATCCCCTTCGTAAACAAGGGGTGCATCCTGCGGACCCATCAATCCACCACTAAACACCAACAGCCCCCCGTACCGGGCGGGATGCGTAGCCACGAATTCCGCTGCCAGGCATGCTCCCTGCGAAAAGCCGGCCAACACAATGCGTTCCAGCGGAATACCCGCCTCGTTCAACCGGTGTACCAGGGCGGCAACAGCCTGCAGAGCTGACCTACGATGCGGCTCGTTCTGGACCTGCGGCGCAAGAAAAGAAAGGGGATACCACGTGTTCCCCCGGGCCTGCGGGGCCAGGTAGACCATCCCGTCGCAGGGCAGGGCCCCGGCAAGTTCAAGGATACTGGGGGCCGTTGCGCCGCGCCCATGAATCAGGATCATGGCCGATACGGCATCCTCCGGCCGAGGTCCGTGGGTGTAGACGGGCTGCCCTTGATGGGGGCCTTGCTCACTGGTCATGACAGGCTCACACGTCGTTGTCAGTGTATGTTTTTCGCTCGATGACGGGAAGGCGGGCTTCAATCTGGGGGCGCTGCGCTTCGTACCACGCCGGCAATTTCAACGAGGTACCCAGCTCCTCTACCGTTTCGTCCAATGTAAAGCCCGGCTCGTCCGTGGCCACCTCAAACAGGACACCGCCCGGTTCTCGGAAGTAGATGGAGTGGAAATACTGTCGATCCTGCACGGGCGTTACCTGCAGACCGGCCGCTCGCAACGAAGCGAGGTACTCGAGTTGCTCCTCATCATCCACCGTCCGGAAGGCAATGTGATGGATGGAGCCGGCACCGAAGGCCCCCCGACCTGTA
The DNA here is from genome assembly GCA_018623785.1 of Bacteroidota bacterium. Taxonomy (GTDB): domain Bacteria; phylum Bacteroidota; class Rhodothermia; order Rhodothermales; family UBA10348; genus JAAZVD01. The sequence goes on from JAAZVD010000001.1 coordinate 12,573, forward strand.
TCCGGCACCTGTACGATATCCACGTAGAGTCCGCGGTCGTTGGAAGCGCCTTTGTACCGGAAACGATTACCCTCACGGGCAACGAATTCGTAGCCCATGTGCTCGACCAGTACGGCAGCTGTGGGGGCTACCTCCCGAAGCAGGAGTGTTACACTGTGGAATCCACGAAGCGCATGCGCTGCCGGGATTGGCCCTTCCTCCCAATGCACGATGGTAGCCGGATTATCCGTGGCTACCAGTTCCACAACTATCCCATCAGGGTCTGCAAACCGGAGGACGGATTCGCCGAATCGCTTCTCCGGTCCGCTGGTCTCTATCCGCAGATCCAGTAAACGATCCATCCACCAGCTGAGCGCACTCGTTGGAATGGCATACGCCATGGCGGATGTCTCCCCCGTGCCAACACGTCCCCGATGCATGTTGCGCCACGGAAAGAAGGTCAACGCTGTACCCGGTGTACCCGTGTGATCGCCGTAGTAGAGGTGATAGGTACCTGGATCGTCAAAATTGACCGTTGTCTTGATCAGCCGCTGCCCGAGTACCCCTACGTAGAAATCGACGTTGGCCTGCGCATCGGAAGCAACAGCCGTTATGTGATGAAGGCCCTGAATGGGTTGCATGGCAGGTTTAGGAGGGTGAGACTGCGCTTTGGGACGCCTCTGTTGCGCAACGCCTTGAAACGATACGCTCCAAACGTGCTCAGGGTGCCTCCCACAACAAGGCGTCCACATCCAGCGCACGCGTATACATGACCAGTTCACCCCGCCCAGAACCCGATGGCCAGGGTAAGCAGCAGGTAGGCGAAAATAAAGAGCGTCAGCAACGACGTCTCAGATATACTTTTCGCCGCGCACTACCGCAGCATCCTGAACGTAGACGATGACAGCGTAATGCTCGAAAAAGGCATCCGCTACATGATCCACGATCCTCTCGGCAACATCAGGGCTGACCAACGCCTCAATCCTCGTATCTGGGCCTTCCCACTCGGACGCCCGAACGCCACGGGACCCCTTACCCGTTGCCTGGGTGAGCGTATACCCCTTGGCACCCAGATCGAGCAGGGTACGCAGCAGGCGGTCCTCAAGGATGCGTTCAGTTACGATGGTAACCAACTTGAGGGTAACGACAGAGTGCTTTGACATGTGTTTTTCTTAGACGATGATCCAGTCCGATCGGCAACGAACTCATCCGAGCATCCGCTCGGCCAAAAAATAATACAACGGAATGCCAAGCGTCACGTTGAATGGAAAAGTTATGCCCAACGCACCGGTCAGATAGAAGGTCGGATTGGCTTCGGGCAAGGCAATGCGGACGGCTGCGGGCGCCGCGATGTAGGAAGCACTGGAAACCATGGCCGCAAGGACGGCTGCTCCGGCCACCGAGAGACCCGTGAACTGGGCCAGCCAGATGGTCAGCGCTCCGTGCAGGATGGGCACCAGGACCCCGAAAGCCACGAGGAAAAATCCCACCTCCTTCAAGTCGCGCAGACGGGAAGCAGCCACGATACCCATCTCCAGTAGAAACAGCATCAACGCACCCTGAAATCCGCTTTTGAAAAACGGTGCCACCGGCTCGAAACCTGTCGGTCCAACCAAGGTGCCGATGAGCAATCCGCCCACGAGGAGCACGACACTGCGCCCGGAAAGCACCTCATGTAGCGCATCCTGCCAGGATCCGGCCCGCCTGTCCCGCATGAACGCAATCATCAGGGCTACCACGATGGCCGGTACCTCGAGGATGGCTACCAGCGCCGGCATGAACCCTTCGGGCTCCCGACCGGTCATGGTCCCGAATGTGATGGCTACAATGAATGTGACGGCTGACACCGACCCATAATGTGCGGCGATGGCAGCTGAATTGACGCGATCCAGACGACCAAGCCGACGCAGGATGTTGTACGCAATCACAGGTGTCAGCAGACCCAGCAGGAGGGTCAGCATGGCCGGGCCGGCAAAGACTGTCAAAGGCGTTTTGCTCAGCTCCACGCCGCCTTTGAGCCCAATGGCCAAAAGCAGATAAATGGACAGTCCATTGTACAGAGCCGAAGGCAATCGCAGATCGCTGCGAACGAGTGCAGCCACCACCCCGAGAACAAACGCCAGGATGACGGGAGAAAGCAGATTGGCCGCCAGAACCTCGAAAGTGTCCATCACGATTGGGGATAGGATATACAGGTCTCAGGAATCCTCTCGACAATGCGTTGGCCAGTCGGTCCGGGACTCGCGGCTGGGAATATAACACTGCCGCACTGCGGACTCTGCATCAGTGACCCGGAGACCTCAACTGGGAACCAAAAAGGAATACAAAACCCCGCTGACCTCGTCCTGGTACTTACGCTCAATGCAGCCAGGCTAGCCCCAACCCCAGCATGGCGCTACCGAGGATGATCCAAACCGGACCTAACCCAAACCGTAACGCCGCAAGAGCAGCCAACCCAGCAATGACCATGGCATCGACAGAGATCAGGATCTGACCTGCAAGGACTACCGTCACAGCCGCCATCAGCGCCACGGCCGAAGCATTGACCGCATCCAAGAAACTGGACAGCCACTGGCTGCTGCGCAAGCGGGGTATGAAAGGATTGAGCACGCCCACCAGAACGAAGGCTGGCAAAAAGATGCCGATCGTAGCCACCATAGCACCCGGCAGACCATCGACCAGGTACCCTATGAAGGTCGCCGTGGACAGAATGGGACCGGGGGTAACCTGTCCGATGGCTACGGCGTCCAGCAGCTGCTCCTGAGAGATCCAGCCCAGATCCTGAACGAGTCCCCCCTCCAAGAAAGCAATCAGGACGTGGCCGCTCCCGTAGAGCACCGCCCCGACCTTGAGGAAGAACCAGCCCACTTTCCACGTGGAAACAGCGGCAGCGGCGCCGGACCCGGTCAGGCTGACCGCTACAGCAGGTTTTCCCAGGAACAGCAGGGGAAACCACCGCTCGGCCGTATCGGAGGAGTCCCGGTGGAATCGCAGCCACAGCATGCCAGCCACTCCCCCGACCAAAAGGCATTGGATTTCTCCGAACCCTGCCAGTACGCCCGACGCAACGAGAGCGGCCACCACCCCCGTGCGCCACCCCGGAATGGCTTTACGACCCAAGCGCCAAAGTGCCATCGCGATGATAACGAGGACGGCAGGTCTGATGCCTGCCACAAACGGTTCGACGGCAGGAATGTCGCCGTATTGAACGTAGAACCACGCCGCCAGACCGGTGCAGATGGCAGCAGGCATGATGAAAGCTGCACCAGCCGTAATCAATCCTCTCCAACCGGCCCGCTCGTATCCGATATGCATCATCATTTCGGTCGAGTTGGGTCCTGGTATCAGATTGGTCGCCCCGACAAGATCCAGGAATCGCTGGGGAGAAAGCCATTTGCGGCGAACAACCACCTCATCTTCAAGCAACGCGATGTGTGCTGCAGGACCACCGAAAGCAAAAAGGCCCAGCTTCGAGAAAAGGCGAGCAAGCTCGCTCAAGGGCGTACCCGGACCGGGACTCTCTGAAGTAAGCTTTTGAGAGTTCATATCATGCTTGGGAGCCTGGTTTCCCGACAGAATAAGGCACCTGAGATACTATGCTGCTTCAGAACCAACGCCCTGCAGCAAGTCTTTTGCCCGGCGCGTATCAATGCGGGCACCGAGCTGTGTCAATATGCTGAGCATACCGGCCAGGAGCCGATTCACGAAGACAAAGTGCCGGGAGCCCACAGGGCGGCGGTGTTTATAGGCCTCGCGGCCCGTTATCTGGGGGATGATGGCTTGGAACTGCTCCAGAAGCTGACCCTGTCCGAAATCGTAGTGGTCGGGGCGGTAGAGCGATTCAATGATGGCACCAAGCGTATCAAGGACCTCAAGTAGATAGGTCCTCCCCTCCTCGTCAATGTCCACCGGCAGCATCTCGAGGTCGGTGTAGGATCTCAGAAGCGCTTCGGTATCATTGGCCATACGTGCATGGTAGAGACCCACCAATCCGTCACGGAAGGCTACAGGAAACGTTTTTATGCAGCCGAAATCCAGCAGGCCGAGCCGTCCATCAGCCCGAAAAAGGAAGTTTCCCGGGTGAGCGTCGGCGTGTACCCGAAGGGACGCTCCCACTACCTGCTCGTGAATGACATCCCACAACAGCTGGCCGTAGTGATCCCGCTGCGCCTGTGAAGGCCCCTCCTCGAGCCATTCCTTCAGATGCTGCCCCTCCATCCTCGTCATGGTCAGAACGCGCTCCGTCGTCAACGCCTCGATCCACCGGGGCGTAACAACCTGAGTACCTTCGAAGCGGCGCGCGAATTCCTCCATGTTAGCTCCTTCGATGCGGTAGTCCGTCTCCTCCATCATCAGGTCGCGAACCTCTTCCAGGTACGGATCCACGGCCTCCTTATCGACGAAGCGCCCGGCAATGCCCCTGACCAGACGCAGGTCAGAGTCGATGCTTTCCCGTACGTTCGGATACTGTACCTTGACCACCACCGGAGTGCCATCCTTGAGCCGTGCCGGGTGCACTTGTCCCAGCGAGGCAGCTGCCACGGCATGATTGGAGAACTCCGCAAAAACCTCTTCTGGTGGTGCTCCGAGCGCCTGGGTAACCAAGCGATGCACGAGAGCCGGACCCATGGCCGGTACATTATACTGCGCACGGGCCAGGATATCGGAGAACTGCTCCGGCAGGAAGCCTGGCTCCATGCTCAGGCCCTGAGCCATTTTCAGAGCGGTGCCCCGCAGCTTGGAAAGCTCCGAAAAAAGATCCTCGGCATTGCGGGTATGCATCTCTTGGCGAGCAGCGGTCCTATCGGTTCCCGTAGCCCGCCGACTCAGGTAGCGGGCGTAGTTCCTGCCGAACTTGACCCCCGCCTTGGCCGCCGACAACCCTCGCTCGCGAGCGCCACCCGGTGGCGCCTCCTGACTGGGGGAGGTGTCCTTATCCTGCATCCGCCGTGTCCCTGCTTTCGTCCCTGTTTTCTCCGTCGTGCGACGGCGAGCGCTCTTCAAAGGGAGCGGTGCTATTGTCAAACCACTGTCGGAAAACGGGCCAGCGATCGATAGGCACATAGCCCGCCTCGACACTGTAGCGGAGTACGTCCACTATCTGAGCCGGGATGGGCGTAGACCAAGCGCTGGCCAACACCGTCAGCACCCGGTCAGCCAAGGCAGCACTACGCTGGCGCTCCTCAGACGTATCCATCAACGACGTCTGGATGAGCTGTACGATTACCTCAGCTATTACCACCCGATTCGGGGCCAGCGAGGCTAACCATCGGTTCACACCGTGCACGGCAGAGGTATCACCGACCGTGGGGAGAGCCTCGCGCAGAGCCTCCTGAAACGGCGAAAACCAGCCCGATGCATCCCTACGAAACGCCGTAGCGGGGGCGTTTGGCTCCGCATCCATTGCGCGGGCCTCCACAGCGTCAAGCAGCATGAAAAAGAAGGCTTTCAGGCGTTCAGAAAGCGGCCAGCTACTGATCTCTTCCACGTGAGCCATCTGATGGATCGCCTCCGTGACTGCGTCAGCATAGTGGGTGCCTTCCCTGTGTGTTGTGGACATGCGTGGTTTCGTCTACTCTGTGTTGAGGCTGATCAAAGCGCGGATCCTCAGATCATGCGCTCTACCTGTTCAGATACGCTGTTGGACGATGCTGGATGCATCCTCGTTACGCCGTTCATCGGCTATTCAACCACCGTCCCGCTCGGGTGGAGTGGCCCCGCGTGATCCCGAATGAAGTCGTTGGGAGCTTTCCCGTAGGCAAATTCCTCTTCCCGATAGCGCTCATCCCACATAATGCTCTGCCCCCTGATTTCAGTCCTGGCCGAGAGGGCGAATCCAGATATTGCGGAAGGACAACGTGGGACCCGGGTCTCCATGAGCCTGCAGGTGGATGGGTGCTCGCTCGAACGGTATGTAAGCTGGCCGACCGATGTAATAGGTTTCCCCTTCCATGGCCACGTTATCTTGGATCAGGATACCGTTGAAAAACGCGGTAACCCTGGCCGGCTGCGCCAACGTACCGTCCTCCTCAAATCGGGGCGCTCGCCAAATGACGTCGTACGTCTGCCACTGCCCGGGTGGGCGCATCGGATTGACCAAGGGTATGGATTGCTTGTACGTGGCACCCGCCATACCGTTTACGTAGGTCTCGTTTTCATAGGAATCCAGGATCTGCAGTTCGTAGCCCTGACCACGCTCGAGGTCCCATGCCATGAAAAGCCCGCTGTTGCCCCGACTCTGACCTGATCCGATGACACCTATGGGGACCATCCATTCGAGGTGCAGCTGGTAGTCACGGAAGTGCCGCCGGGTATGAATCCCCCCGGCCGCCTGCACAACAGAGACCACCCCATCGTTGATCACCCAGCCGGCGGCTTCGCCGGTACGCGTGCTGACCCATTCGTCAAGATGCGTCCCGTCAAAAAGCACAATAGCGTCCGACGGGGGCGCCATTAGTCCCGCGTACGCACCCGGCGTAACAACCGGCGGTACGGGCTCCCAGACCTCCGTCTCCTCGGGTCGGGGGCGATCCTGGGCCACGGAAGACAAGGTGGAGAAGGCAAGGAAGGTGAGGACAGAAAAACGGATAAGCAGACTGCGATGGCGAATCATGGCACTTCTCGATTGGAGAGAACAGGGAGAAAATCTAGCACGTGTGACCGGCATTGACCAACCAGTTGTACGAACGGAGTATAGCCGATAAGTTTACGGACCGCTTCCATCGATACGAGAAACCATGAAACGTCTTCTACTCGCGCTCATCATCTCTTTGGCTTACCAACCGCTTCTTGCGCAGACAACCTGGATCCGAGCCGGAGGCGTCGTTGACGTAGAGGCCGGCTCGCTGCTTGAGAACCAAGTTATCCGGATCGAAGGCGAACGCATTGCCGCGATGGGCAGTGATCTTCGTATCCCCTCCGGAGCAGAGGTAATTGACCTTTCCGATGCTGTTGTGATGCCGGGACTGATTGAGGCCCACACTCATTTGGCGCTTTCCACCCAGGAACGCCGGGATTTCGGTCGCTTTTTCATCACGAACGTCATCGAGACGACAGGCTACCGCGCCATCCAGGGCGTTACGAATGCCCGATCCCTGCTTGAGCATGGTTTTACCAGCATTCGGGATCTGGGCAACAGCGGAAATTACGGCGACCTGGACCTCAAGCACGCCATCGAGCACGGCTGGATTCCCGGTCCCGACATGCAAACCGTCGGACGCATCATCGCGCCCTTCGGAGGGCAGTTCCAGCTTCAGCCCGAGCATCCGGAATTGGTGGCTCCGGAGTACCTCGTTGCCGATACCCGGGACGAGATACGCAAGGCCATCCATCAAAACCTCCACTACGGCGCCGACCTGATCAAGATCGTCGTGGATGATTTCGCCTATCAATACACCGAAGCGGACCTGGCCTACGCTGTCAATGAAATAACGCGGGCCGGTACCAAATTGGCGACACATGTGACTACGTTCCAGGGAGCGAAGAACGCGGTCCGTGCCGGTGCAGCATCGCTTGAGCACGCATGGGAGCTCGATGATGAAACCCTGGCAATGATGGTGGAGAAGGGTACGTTCCTGGTGGGTACCGATTTCCCTGCCTATTACGCTGGGTACTTTGCAGGCTATGACGATACCCTGGCCCAGGAGCTCTATGATAAGCGTATCACGCGCCTTCGGCGCGCTTACGAGGCGGGCGTCAAAATTGCCTTCGGTGCAGACGTAACCGACCAGAAGGACGGCTACACCCGGGGCTCGTTTACCATCTCCTTCATTTCATCCTTCCTCGATGCCGGCATTTCTCCGGAAGACCTGCTGCGCATC